>NZ_CALWMU010000014.1:0-65480 GCF_944382095.1 Candidatus Acetatifactor stercoripullorum | reverse complement strand
TCTCTCAAAAATCGGCAGATTGGCACTTTAGGAGGACATATCTATCTTTTCACTGCAGTTTGCGGAAACTCAAGAAAATTTTGCGGCAATTAATTCCGCCGCCCTCAATAGGTAATCCTGCGTTTTGCCGCCGTCACCTCCCACCATTCCCTGATCCGTCCTCCCTCCACAGCCAAAACAGAAGCATAAAGGGCCGTTGTAGGGCAGATGTGCACCGGAAGGGCAAAGAGCACACTGCCGATCTCAGGAATGTCCTTTCTATGCTCTTTGGGCACTTTTAAAACCCAGTGCTCCTCATTGTGCATCACCGTCTGGGCATATTCCATGCCCACGATCTGCGCCCTGGGAATGGGCGGGTCACAGGCCACAGCCTTGGTTCCCAGATCCAGCGTAAAGGTATCCTCCGAAGGTCTGCTGATCACACGGGTAAGAAGGGCTGCCGCCGGCACAAAGGGCAGATCTGCATATGCGTCCCGGTAGCCTATATCCTGAATCACACAGGTTCCCGGGCTCAAATAGGCATCTGTAAGATGCTCGTGACAGGGAAAAGAAGGCGTTCCACCCATAATCGTCACACCACAGTCCATACCCTGTGCTGTCAGCTCCTTTTGCAGCGCATTGATCTGCGCATCCCAGGGGGCGGCCGCAGCCATTCTCTCCTCTAATCCATGCTCATGGCGGTGGCCGTCGTAGCAGTGAAAGCCGCACATGCGGATGCCCTCAAAGGCATTCCATTTACGGTAAAGAGCCGCTGCCTTCTCCAGGGCCACTCCTGTCCGATGCTGTCCCATGTCCACATCCATCAAAAGCCTCACCGTCATATGATTTTTCCATGCAAGGCTGCCGAGCCTCTCTACCTGCTCCGAATCATCCCCCATGGCATAGAGGGACACTTCCGGATAATCCCGGCAGATATGAAGAAAGCGTTCCATGTTTGGCCCTATGAGAGGGTATGCCATAAGGGCGGCCTCCGCACCGGCTCTGACTGTCATTTCCAGCTCTGCAATGGTAGCGCATTTAAAGCGTTTGATTCCCGCCGCAAGAAGCATTTCCACAACCTTTTCCATCTTATAGGTCTTGACATGGGGCCAGAGCCGGTCTGCTCCCCCCGCCAGCTTTTTCATAAGGTCGATATTCTGTGCAATGATCTCTGGATAGTAAATCAGCTGGGGAGAACAAATCTCATCCTGCCCCGCAAAGCAATAAGGATTTTCAGTCATCATATTCCACCAGCATTTCAATTTCAACAGGTAGCAGGTTTAACATACAGTTATAGGCCGCCTGCTGCCCCTGTTCCAGAGTCAGATCCCTTCCCACCTTTCCAAGCAGGTGTTTTCCGTCCCCGATATCGTTTCCACAGCCTGAGCAGTATAAGAGATGGTCGCCAAATTCCATTACCGGCGTATAGACGCCGCCCTTTGGCGGGGGCACCGGAAGCGTGATCCCCATTTCCTTCATTTTTTCATACACATCTGCCATTTTCCTTTCCTCCTTCATCGCCTTACACGCAGATTCTTTCCGCTTCTGCTTCCCGTAAGCGCATCCTGCTTTACCGCAATTTCTCCATTTACAATACAATAATTCAATCCCTGTGCATAGACAGCCGGCTCCGCATAGGTAGCCCGATCCTTAAACTGTAGGGGATCAAAGACCAGAACGTCCGCCGCGGCGCCTACAAGCAGCCTTCCCCTGTCCTTAAGTCCCATTCTGTCCGCAGGCTGGCTGGTCATTTTTCGAAGGGCTTCCTCCAGAGTCAAGATTTTTCTCTCCCCCACATACTCCCGGAGCACCTTGGGAAAAGCGCCGTACATGCGGGGATGTGGCGTATCCGTATCCGCATAAATGGCATCGGAGATAATGTTGGAATAAGGGAGGCGCGCCACCGTATCTATATCGTCCTGACACATGGACATGTTAATGATCGCCGTCTTTCCCTTCTCAGAGTGCATCAGGTGGGCAGCCAGCGCCTCCGCGTCCGCAAATCCGTATTCCCTGGCTGCATCCGTCATCAGCTTTCCTCTGAATTTTTCATTTTCAGGAAGAGTCGTGCCGCTGATGAGAATGCGGTTCCAGCCCAAAGTCACACAGAAATTATCCCAGTCCGGATAAAGCACTCTGCTGGCTTTCCGAAACTCCTCCACTCCCTCCCTTGTGCCAAGCCGCTCCAGGGCATCCTCCAGATTTCCCCTGACAAAGACAGGTGGAAGCATGGTGGTGAGCGCCGTGCTGCCTCCGTCATAGGGATAAAAATCGCAGGTCACATCCATGCCTTGGTTTCTGGCCTTCTCTATTTCCGCAATGGCGCGGTGGATGTCCTTCCTCCAGTTGCTTACTCCACAGCTCTTGAAATGGCTGATTTCAAGGGCGCAGCCCACACGGCGGGCAATCTCGATCACCTCCCGCACGCTTTCCACCATACTGTCCCCTTCTCCCCGGATATGGGTTGTAATCACCCGGCCATAACGCCCCACAGGCTCTAAAATAGAGACAAACTCCTCCGTGGAGGAATAGCATTCCGGGAGGTACATAATCCCCAGGGAAATGCCGGGGGCTCCCTGGGAAAGCGCATCCTCCACCAGCGCCCTGGCGGCTTCCAGCTCGTCTTTTGTATAAGGGGTGTCGGAAAAGCCCTTCACACAGATTTTTACAGTGCCGGTTCCTGCCATGGCTGAAATATTAAGAGGCAGCTCCTCCTCATCCAGCCGCTGCATATACTCTCCGAAGGTCACCGGGCCATCCAGTCCCACAGGCCCCATAACAGGCTCCTCAAAGGCATAATATTGGGCCGCCTTCTCTTCCTCCCGGGGCCTGGGCGTCAGGCTGATGCCGCAGTTGCCGCAGATTGCTGTGGTGATTCCCTGGCGCAGCTCCGTCTGCCCAAAGGCTTTGTCAAACAGCACCTTTGCGTCATGATGCCTGTGAATATCCACAAACCCGGGGCATACAATTTTTCCCCGGGCATCGATGACTACATCTGCTTCTTCCCCAGCGCAGTCTCCGATTTTTACAATTTTATCCTCCTGCAGCACAACATCCGCATTTCTGCCCGGATTCCCCAGCCCGTCAAAAAGAAGGCCCCCCTGGATTTTTATTCTGCTCAAACAGCTTCATCCTCTCTTTTGTTTTTTTATCACTCCTGCCGCAGATGCCGTAAAAAACACGGGCTGCTGCCAGGCCGCCGGTAAACACAGGCGGGTCGAAAAGCAATACCGCCATGGCTGCGCCGCTTAAAATCGCAATCACATTCCCCGCCATGTTTCCCACACTGATGTTTCCCACACTGATGTCCCCCACAAAAAACAATACCATACCGCACATCATCTCAAGAATAAAGGCCACATCTCTTTTCGGCGTTTTCTTGTGGAAAAAATTTTTTGAACGTATAAATACACAAAAATGGCACCTTTTCCGATATAATTAATATACAAACAAACCACAGAAAGAAGGTGCCATTAATGAAAAAAAATTAAAGTTAAAAAAACTCTTTATCTATGCTAAAAGTGTATATCATATCCCACGAAAAATCAAGGAGTTAATCTTCTTATGCCAGTATTCGTATTTCTTCTGCTTTAGTACGAAAGCTTCCATACTGTTTTTCCGCACCGGAAAGTATGCAGAACCGCCAGTTCCGGAAAATGCCGGTTCTGGCGGTTCTTGGTTATTGACTTTTACAGCCCTCTAAAATTTGCTATTCTTCCAGTTCAGCCGCAGTTTCCTGGGTTTCTGCGGCCGTTTCCGTCTCAGCCACAGTCTCCTCGGTTTCTGACGTCTCTGTCGCCGTCTCCGTGCTCTCTTCCTCTTCCACCAGTTCCTCCAGCGTTCTGTTAAAGCGGTTTACCGTCAGCGCCGGAACCACATACACCGTGGTCTCCGACGGCCTGCACAGATAGTAAACGCTGGACACGTCGTTGAAGTCTCCCACGTAGAAAATATAGCTTTCCGAAACCGTCTCAAAGGATATGGTGCGGGCAGGCTGTGCCAGTCCATACTGTGACATATCTGTCACATTTTCAATGACCTGCTCGGCAATAAACGGCGCCACATCTGTAATCATGGAGTTTACGCTGGTCTGCACCAGATTCAGGGAGTGATCCTCCGCCGCATACCAGGTATCCTCCTCCTTTTCAAAGGTGTAGGTCACATCCTCATAATCGTAGGAAAATCTTACGATATCCTCCACAGCGATATCCACTACAGTGATTCCTGTTTCCTCCTGGGGCTCTTCGCTCTGCATCTGATTGTACTGTCTGATCCCCAAAAAGCCTGCTGCCAGGACCACCAGAATTGCCAAAAGCACAAGCATCTGTATTTTTTGTTTCTTCATCAGCGTTTTCTCCTTCTAAACCAGATTACAAAGCCTGCTGCCAGACAGCCTACGGGAAGCACAATGGTAGTCACCAGTCCGATTAACACTGCGTCGGACTGATTCACCGTCAGATAAGATACCTGATAGCTCTTCACAGGAATGGAAACGCTTACCTCATGATCCACAAAGCCGCCCACTGTGTTTACAAACATCATCTGATTGGCTCCACTGACCATAACATTTGCGTCATCGGTAAACAGCTGGTCACAGCTGTATACCGCCATGGTTGCTTCCCCCTCCTCCAGGGCTTTAACGGCTTCCACGCCTACGCCGAAGGGTCCGTCGATATCTCCTTCACTCTTTTCAAAGTTTTCCATATTTGTGATATCCACCTTGGAATAAGCGCTTTCAGAGGTGGACAGGAAGGTGGTATAGGTCATGCCCTCCGCTTCCTCATCTGCAATGAGGATTCCCTGGGAATAGGGAGCAAAAATGTAGTAGTTTCCGTAAATTCCGGAGGTATAAGTATCTGCGCTCACATCAGGCAGCAGATAATAAGGGCTTCTGTAATAATAATTCTGATCCTGTTCCACTACCAGGCCATCCGCAATGCTCATTCCCATGTATTTCAAAAGAGCGTCTCTGTTTGGCATTTCACTTCCCGTATAGCCTGTGATGAGGATAACCTTTCCTCCGCTTTCCAGATAGCTGGTCACCTTATCGGCATCGTCAGCGGAAAGATCGCTCTGGGGCCCGTTTATAATCAGGCAGGCCGTATCCTCGGGCACTGTGTCATAATCCATCAGATTGATGGTCTCATATTCCACATTTTCCTTGGTAAGGGCGTCGGTAAAGCTGCTGCTTAAACTATATTCCCCATGTCCTTCCGTCAGATATACCTTGGGCAGGTCATCAGAAAGCACGTAGTCTAAAGCGCTGGTGATCTGTCCCTCTCCGTCATACCCTGTTGTGGTGCTGGTATAGGTGGAATAGTCAAAGCTGCTTTCATAAATATCGCTGTAATCGATGACCCTGTTTCTCTTGTCGCTGACCACAATCAGACTGTTAATGGAAATCGTGCTGTCCGTATACTGGGTGTGGAATCTGGGATTCACGGTAGGATCCACGTACTCCACCGTAATATGGTCGGAAAGATCGTCATACCGCTGCAGCGTCTGCCCCAGGGTGGTGTCTTGATTGTCCTCATTTACGATCACGTAAATGGTCACGTCCTCCTGCATATTGTTTACAAATTCCTTTGTCTGGTCTGTCAGGGAATACAGCTTTTCACTTGTCAGGTCAATGGCCGTCCAGGAGGAAGGCATCTCCCCGATCACAAGATTGGCCGCTGCCACAACAGCGATAGCAAGGGCAATCATTCCTGTACTGTATGCGCTGAAGCTTAAATTTTTTACAGATACGCTGTAGCGTCTCTTTTGAATGGACTGCACGGTGAGAAACAGCACCAGCGCCGTCAGGGACACAAAGTAGACAATGGAACCTATATTCAGCGTTCCCTCCAAAAGATTGGCAAAGGGAGTGTACATATCAAAGCAGCCAAGCAGTCTGGTAAGGAGGTTTCCTGTGGAAGAAATAATGCTGCAGATAGAGGGCATCATATATCCCAGAAACAGCACTGCAAAGCTCAAAACTGCCGCAATCACCTGACTTTCCGTCAAGGATGAAATAAACACGCCCACGGCGATGGAAGCTGTTCCAAACAGGAAAAATGCCAAAATGGAAAGGTAGGCCTCTCCCATAGGCACACTTCCAAAGTTTGCCATGATCAGAGGATACACACAGGCAATCAGCGTAGGAATCAAAAAGATTGTGACCAGGGCCAGAAATTTGCCCATGACGACGGCGCCCACGGACACCGGCGCCGTGAGAATCAGCTGATCCGTTTTGCTTCTCTTTTCCTCCGCCAAAATACGCATAGTCAGAATAGGCACACTGAGCATAAAAAGGAAGATCACGCTGGATACGGAATAAGCAAAATAGGGATAGCCGTTTAAAAGGTTATAAACTGTAAAATACAGTCCCAGGAAAAACAGGGTGACCGCGATAAACAGCAGACCGATAAAGGATCGGAAATAGGATTTTAATTCTCTTTTATAAATCGCAAGCATATTATTTCCCCTCCTTCTGTGCTTCGGACGCAGAGTCTGCTTCTTCTGCCTGGTTCTCTTTTATATCCTCTTTTGGTTCCTCTTTTTTGCGCTTCGGGCGTCCTTTTCCCGCAAACAGACGCTTTTTTGCCGGCTCCGAGGCCTTCGCATCCTCCGTCAGCTCCAGGAAAATGTCCTCCAGCGACTTCTCAAGGTGGGTCATTTCCATAATGGGAAGTCTGGCGTCCGCCAGGGCATAAAATACTTCCTCTCTGATATCCGTATTTTCCTTGGAAACGATTTTTATTCTTACGCAGCCGTCCTTCTGTGCTTCCAGCTGTTCCATATGGTCTACATTTGCAACCCGGGCCAAAGCTTCCTGCAGCCGCTTCTCATCTCCCTTTACTGTAAGCTTAAGCTCCATAGCCCCGCTCATAAGCCGCTGCAGCCCCTCCGGCGAATCGCTGGCCACCAGCTTGCCGTGGGCTATGATCATGATATGGTCGCATACGGCGCTGACCTCGGACAAGATGTGAGAGCTTAAAATAATGGTATGGTTTTCCCCAAGCCTGCGGATCAAATCCCGGATCTCTATGATCTGTTTGGGGTCCAGTCCCACCGTGGGCTCATCCAGAATAATAACCTCGGGATACCCTAAAATTGCCTGGGCAAGCCCCACCCTCTGACGGTAGCCCTTGGAAAGGTTCTTAATCAGACGGTTTTTCATGTCCGTAATCTGGGTCATTTCCATGACCTCACCGATCTGCTTTGCCCGCTCCTTTTTGGGAACCTTCTTCAGCTCCGCCGCAAAGGCCAGATACTCCTGCACTGTCATTTCCGTGTAAAGAGGCGGCAGCTCCGGCAGATACCCGATATTTCTCTTGGCCGCCTCCGGTTCCTTCTGAATATCCCTGCCATCTATGGTCACAGTGCCCTCCGTAGCCGCCAGATAACCCGTAAGAATATTCATTGTGGTGGTCTTTCCGGCGCCGTTGGGCCCAAGAAAACCGTAAATCTGCCCCTTTTCTACCCGAAAAGATAGGTGATCTACGGCTATATGATCGCCATATTTTTTTGTAAGATTTGATACTTCAATCATTTTCTGCCTCCCGGATGTACTTTTTCATGAAGAACATTCTAGGGGGTAATTGTCATGGAAAAGTGAAGCCTGTGTGAAAGTTTTGTGAACTGCCAGGGACATGGTACATTCCCCGGCCTCGGCGGTGAGGCATAAAAATAATTTGGAAAAAGGAATTTCCCGGAAGATAAATTCCCCCTGGCCGGACTGGAATTCAAAGAGCACTCCATCCACATACAAGGCTGCCTTCTTCTGGCTGCTGTAAACCGTAATGGAAAAATTGCCGTCCTTTTCCCGCCTGAGACTGTCCAGACTGATGTATACAAAGGGTTCTGTGCTCCAGCGGGCCTTATAGCGGTAAAAAAGCGATGTTGGAATGCCTCCCTGCAAAAGCAGATGGGCCTTTGCTTCCTCTCCTTTTCCAAGCACCCACACCACAAGTCCCAGCTCTTCGCAAAGCCCATAAAAGAAGGCTGGCTGCTTCCCCGGGCTTTCAATGCTTACCGTATTGGCCCCCATCTGTACAAAAAGAGACAGCTCTTTTTGCGCCTCCTCTCTTAAGCAGGCTGCCTCATACCGCACCGTCTTACGGCAAAAAGGCTCCCCGTTGAGATACCAGCCTTTTCCCAAAACCTCCCGAAAACTTCGAATGGGAAACCAAAAGGAAATTTTGTCCAGTACACCCCTTTCCCCAGGTCCCACCAGAAAGATTTCCGCCCGGTAAAGATACGCATCCTCCGGTCCCCGCCATAAATGAGGATGCAGCAGCAGGGTTCGAAGCAGCTCTTCCTCCCCCACACACTGCCTTCCCTCCAACACCAGCATATCCTTTTTGTCATAAACCAGAATCCTGAAAAACGCTCCCGGCTCTTCCTCTGTCACATAAAGCTTCCACTCCAATATAGCCTTTCCCGGCTCCAGGGTACAATAAACCTCTGCGCCTGCTCCAGGCGCTTTTTTGTCAAAACCCATTTTCTTTTTCCTGCTTTCTTACAAGGATTCCCTGTTTCTCTTCTCCCGCAAGGCGGCGGCGTTTTCCTCCACCTCTTTTTTCCCAAGAGGATACCAAAACTGCATGATCAGAAAAATCAGAAGATAGCAGATTCCCGGTATCAGGGTTGCCACCGAATAGATTCTGTCTGAAACCTCCGCAGTCTGGGCCGGAGCCTCGGACACATAGCCGATGGCCGTCAGGGCAAAGCCGCCCACACCGCCCGCCAGAGCCTGCCCCAGCTTCCTTGCAAAGGAGTACACCGCATACACAGTGCCGTCCTCCCGCTTTCCGGTGGCTACCTCCTGATAATCAATGATATCTGTGATAAAAGCCCAGGTGATCATGTTAAACAGTCCCGTACCCAGCATTCCGAAAAATACCAGCAGGGTAAATACCGGGATGCTCCTGATGCGCAAAAAGAAAATCAACAGATAAACGATGCCCGCCAGGAGCATGCCAAAGGCTCCTGCCTCCTTTTTCCCGTAATTTGTGGTAATTTTGGAGATAAAGGGGGCAAGCAGAAGCATTCCTCCGATGCTGACCAGATTCAGCACGGACACTGCCCTGGCGTTTTTGAAATAGTCCAAAAACAGATAATTGTTCATGGTCTGTGCCAGTAAAGTGGCAAGCAAAAGAATCAACGCGGAGCATACCACCGCCAAAAGGGGCCGGTTTTTTGCCAGACTTTTCAAGAGGGCTCCTATTCCCTCTTTTTTCTCTTCCTTCTTTTTGGCAAAGGTCACCCTCTCCCTGCACAGCATGTAGCAGAGCACATAACAGATCACGGAAAGCACTCCGAATACCACCGCAGTGAGAGTAAACCTCACGGGAATCACAATCTGGTTTCCTGCATCATCCGTCTCATAGATAAACAAAGGAACCAGCACCCCGATGACAAGGCTGGCAAGGCTGGCTCCCAGACTGCGGTAGGTGGAAAGAGAGGCTCTCTCCCCCGCATCCGCGCTGATCACTGAGGCCATGGAGCCGTAAGGTATATTGATGGCGGTATAGCAGAAGCTGCTCCACAAAAGATAAGTGATTACCACATATGTCATTTTTGCGCCGTAGGGCCAATCCCGGACCACATACACATACATAATGGTGCTGGCCACGGCTACGGGAACGCACATTCTCCGGATCCAGGGGCGGAACCGCCCGTCCTTTGCCGGTTCCATGGTATCCACAATCCGTCCCATGGTCACATCCGTGAAGGCGTCCACCACCCTGGCAGCCAAAAACAAAAGTCCCACCGCAAAGCCGCTCAGTCCCAGCACCTTGGTATAAAATACCATGAGATAGCTGCTGGCAAAGATAAAGCTGAAGTCGTTTCCAAAATCGCCGAAAAGATAGCCCAATTTATCCCGAAGTCCGAAAGGACGCTTGTTTTCCATGATTTCCTCCGTTCTCAAAGCTGAAGCAAATATTTTTTCATCAGCTTTACTGTTCCCTTTCCCTCAAAAATTATTCTGAATAAACAGTATCAAACAGTTGACAACAGTTATACACTGTTATATACTGTTTATACAAAGGAGTGGCGCCATGAATTTAATTATTAATCATTCCTCCATGCAGCCCATCTATGAGCAGATTGTTTCACAGATAAAGCAGATGATTCTGCAGGGAGATCTGAAGGAACAACAGCCCCTTGCCTCCGTCCGTACCCTGGCAAAGGATTTAAAGGTCAGTGCCCTGACCGTAAAAAAAGCCTATGATGCTCTGGAGGAGGAAGGCTTCATCATCACCGTGCACGGAAAGGGAAGCTTTGTGGCCTGCAATGGCCAGGGTCTGATGGAGGAGGAAAGAAAGAAGGAAGTGGAAAGGGATCTGGAGGCTGCTGTCCGTAAGGGAAAAGCCTATGGAATGAGCGGCAGTGAGCTTACGGAATTGTTCCATCTCATTTTGGAGGATCAGGAAGTATGATTTCTTTTGAAAATGTAAAAAAGACCTACGGAAATTTTACCATGCACTGCACCATGGAGGTTAAGCCAGGCCGTATCACCGGACTGATCGGGCCAAACGGCGCCGGAAAGACCACTGCCTTTAAGGCTGTGCTGAATTTAATTTCTATCGACAGCGGAACCCTGACGGTATTGGGAAAGCCCTCCGGCCAGCTGACTGCCCGGGACATGGAAAAAATAGGGGCGGTGCTTTCCGACTCGGGCTTTTGCGGATATCTGACCGTAAGAGACCTGGTTCCGGTTCTGAAAAATTTCTATGAGGAGTTTTCCGTGCAGGATTTTCAGGAAAACTGCCAGAAGCTGAGTCTGCCGCTGGACAAAAAAATAAAGGAGTTTTCCTCCGGCATGAAGGCCAAGCTGAAGGTCCTGGCAGCCATATCCCACAACCCACAGCTTCTGGTTTTAGATGAGCCCACCGCGGGGCTGGACGTACTGGCAAGAGACAGTCTCCTGCAAATGCTCAGAGAATATATGGAGCAGGAGGACCGCTCCATTTTGATCAGTTCACACATTTCCAGCGATCTGGAGGGACTGTGCGATGATGTGTATCTCATTGATCAGGGAAAAATTCTCCTGCATGAGGAGACGGATGTGCTGTTAAGCGATTACGCCATTTTGAAGGTGACGCCGGAGCAGTACGCTTCTTTAGACCAGTCCCATCTTCTGCGCAGATCAAGGGAGGCTTACGGCTTCTGCCTTCTTACGGATCAAAAGCAGTTTTATCTGAAAAAGTATCCCTCTCTTGTGATAGAACGGGGCGGCATTGACGAAGTGATTACTATGATGATTCGAGGTGAAAAATTATGAAGGGTTTGAAGGGTTTATTCATTAAGGACTGCAAACTAGTAAAGAATCAAAAACAATTTCTGCTGATGATACTCTGCTTCTGTGTGTTGTTTCTGGTCATTTACCAGGACTCCCTGTTCGTCATCAGCTACGCCGCCATCTTATTTACCATATTGGCCATAAGCACCCTGTCCTATGACGAATATGAAAACGGGATGTCCTTTCTCTTTACGCTGCCTTTTAGCCGCAATACCTATGTGGTGGAAAAATATCTGTTTGGCATGCTGGGGACAGTGCTTATAGTCCTGCTTTCCTCCGCCCTGGAAATAGTATCCATGCTGGTAAGAGGCGTCCCCATCCCGCTGGAGGAGCTTTCCCTGAACGCCCTTGCAAGCCTGCTTCTTTCCCTTTTGGTTTTATCCGTGTCCATTCCCGTACATTTGAAATTTGGCGTGGAAAGAAGCCGTGTGGCCCTTCTTCTTACCTTCGGCGTCCTGTTTGCGGCAGGCTATGGCGCTGTATATCTCTGTGGAAGGCTGGGTCTGGATGCAGCGGCCCTTCTGGAGCAGGTTCTTCATGCAGGGCTTCCGGTTCTGGGAATCTGTGTGCTTGTTCTCTGCGGGTTTTTCATGGCTCTCTCCTGTCTCATTTCCACCCACATTTTAAAGAGGCGGCAGTTTTAAGCAGGCTATTCATAGAGCTGCCCGTCGATGATCCTTACGATTCTTTTGGCCGATTGGGCCACCCCCAGATCATGTGTGATCATAACGATGGTATTGCCCATTTCATTCAGCTCCCCAAACAGCTTAAGCACGTCCCTGCCGCTGTTTTGATCCAAGGCTCCGGTGGGCTCATCTGCCAGCAGAATGGCAGGCTTTCCCACCAGGGCCCTTGCGATGGAAACTCTCTGCTTCTGGCCTCCCGACAGCTCGCTTGGTCTGTGCCCAATCCTGTGATCCAGTCCCAAAAGCTTTATGGTGTTCTCGCACTGCTCCTCTGCCTCCTTATGATTCATTCCCCGCATCAACAGGGGCATAATGATATTCTGCATCACATTGTAGGTGGGAATCAGCTGATAGTTTTGAAAAATAAAACCGATTTTACTGTTTCTTACCTCTGTAAGGTCCTCCTCGTCTGTCTCATGAATGGCCATTCCATCCAGATAATATTCTCCGCTGTCCATCACATCCATACAGCCGATAATGTTCATCAGCGTGGTCTTACCGGAACCGGAGGGGCCCAAAATAGCCACATATTCCCCCTTTTCCACCGAAAAATTGATATTCTTCAAAATGGGAAGCTTTTCCTCCCCCAGCATATATCCCTTATTGATCGCCTTCATTGCAATCATGCTCATATTCTTTCTCCCTTCTGCGCCGCCCTTTGTTTTCTGTTTTTATGGCTTTGACAGATATCCTATAAAATATAAACCCGCACAATGACGGTTTCCTCCCCGTCCTCCTGCGTAATCAGGGCAACGTTATCCCCCGCAGCCAGTCTGGAAAAGGTTGTGACAGTGCCCAATCTTGTAACCACCTCTGTGCCCACAGGAATCAGCGCCGTCTGCTCCTGCTGGGCCGGTTCTTGTGTCTGCCCGGTTTCCTCCCCGGTCTCTGTGTAGGTGATCTCATTTCCCTTCACGCCTGTAAGGATGGCATATACGATTTCCTGCCCCGTCTGGGCCGTCACCTCCACGGCTGTCTGTTCAGGCTGTATTTCCATCTTTCTTCCCCAGCCTATATACCAGGCCGCCCCAATCAAAAGCGCTGCGGCGGCCACCGCTGCCAGTCTCCTTTTTCTGCGGTTTTTCTGGCGCTTTTTTTCACGGGCCAGACGCTCCTGTTCCCTGATAATGGTTTTCTCGTCCATAAGAATCTCCATTCCGAAGCGTAGCGTAGGAATCGCGCAATAGAAATCGCGCAGGCGATTTCTATTGTCGCATCAAGGCTTATTTGTGACGCTTCGGCACAAATAGCCGTGTGAAAAATCAGCACATCAGTGTGATTTTTCACATTATACCCCCTTTATTCCTGATTCAGCGCCACCACAGGAACCAGACGGGACGCCTTGTAGGCCGGATAAAACCCAAAAATACTTCCTGTGAGCACGCCAAACAATAAGGACAGTACGGCTCCGCTTAAGGAAAGAGACACTCTCACGGAAAAGCTCTCCACAAGAGGCGTGATTCCCAGGGAAAGCAGCACTCCCACCACTGCGCCGATCAGGCTGATACAGCTTGCCTCCAGCAGAAACTCCAAAAGAATGTCCTTTCGTGAGCAGCCAAGCGCCTTCAGGATACCGATTTCATTGGTTCTTTCCTTTATGGATACAAAAAGCACATTCATAATGCCGATACCGCCCACCACAAAGACAATCACCGCCATGGAAATCAAAAGAAGGGTCAGGGTCTCATTGGATGCGGACGCTGCCTCCATCTTGCTTCCTGCGTCGGAAATGGTAAACTCCGCATTGGGATAGCTGTCCGCCAGAACCGTTTCTATGTTGGTGATAACGGTTTCCACCTGATTTACATCCTCTGCAATCACTGTGATGGTAGGACTGATGTTATCCCCCGTAATATATTTGATTCCCGTTTCATAGGGAATAAAGATCGTGCTGTCCGGGTTGATTCCCGAAGCCACTGTGCCCATCTCCGTGAGCACGCCTGCCACGATATAGGGTCTGTCATCAATATAGACCACACCGTCGTAGGCCTCATAAGCGCTTCCGAATATCTCCTGTGCCGCAGAAGCCCCTAAGACACATACCTTTTCCTTGCTCTCATTATTTTCCTCGGTGAGAAAGTCTCCAATGGCCATCTCCAGATTGCTGATCTGTGCATAGTTATCCTCCACCCCGGCAATGGTGTAATAGGAAGAGGACTCCATATCCCCTCCCCCTACCGAGGTGGTGGTGGAATAGGAAATGGTCACATCCGATATACTTGGCACAAATACGGAAAGGTCCTCACAGTCCTCTGTGGTAAGGGTAATATCCTCCTGATTGATTCTGCTGTTGTCCCCGCCTCCAAAGCTAAAGAAGCCTCCACCGCCCATGTCGGGGCCGCCTCCGCCCCCAGGGGCGGAAAAGGTCATGCTGACCTCTCCCCCTCCCTGGGCCATGGAAAACATCTGAGTGGAGGAGCCGCCTTCATAGGTAATGTCAATGGCTCCCGCATTCAGGTTCTTAAACTGCTCCGCAACCTCCTGCCTCCCTCCGGTGCCAATGGCCAGCACCATCATAATGGTGGCAGAGCCTACTACAATGCCGATGGAGGTGAGAATCACCTTAAATTTATTCTGAGACAGGTTCAGCCAAACCAGTCTTAAGATTTCCGATAACCTCATGTCTCGCTCACCACACTTTCAATCAGTACCACGTCGCCCTCTGAAAGTCCTTCCACTATTTCTACATTCACACCGTCCGAAAAGCCTGTGGTAATTTCCCTTTCCTCAATTTCCCCATCCTCATTTTTTACTTTTACATAAGATCTGGTTCCCTCTCTAATCACAGCCCGGTTGGAAACATAGAGCACATTGCGGGTTTCCTTGGTAATAAAGGTAATGTCTCCTGTCATCCCCTGGAACAAACCGGACACATCGCCCCCAATGGCAGCTGTCACTTCATAAGTGACATTTCCGTCAGAATCCGTCACAGCATCGGAAATCTCTGAAACCTCAGCCTGGAAGATAGTATCCGGGTAAGCCGTCAGGGATACATTTGCCGCCGTCCCCACCGCAATGTCCGTCATGTCCTCCTCGTCCACTGTCACCGTTATGGTTACATCCGCCAGATCATAAAGTGTGACAAGTGTGTCATTTGTTTGAATGGTATCCCCTTCCTCTAGGTCCACGCTGGTAATGATGCCGTCATACTGGGCGCAGATGGCAGTTCCGTTGATGTGGGAGCTGTACTCCTCCCATTTTTCCAGGGTTTCCGCATAAACCGCCTCCTGCTCTTTGGCCTCGTCCTCCAGGTAGGCCAGCGCAATGTCATAGGTCTCCTGGGCAGTGTCATAGGCGAGCTGGCGCAAAGACAAGGTTTCCTGGGCAGTAAGCAGTCCCTGATCCAATTCCCGTTTGGCGGCCGCGTATGCCTGAGCAGCGGTCTCCACATTTGTTTGTGCCTGCTCCACATTCTCCTCCAGCCGTTCCTTGCTCTGCTCCAGGGAATCCGCTGTGGACTGGGCGGACTGGGCCAGCTGGAAATAATACACATAGTTATAGGTATCACTCCACTTATCCGTATTATCCCTGCTCCAGATACAGTTTGCCAGCACCTGGGCCGCATCCTCATAGGCAGCGGTGATTTCCTCTAATTGCTGTTTGTAATCCTCCAGTGTGGCCTGGGCCTGTTTAAACGCCTGTTCTGCGTCCTCCACATTTTCCTGCAGCTGCCCTACGGCAGCATTGTATTCTGTGTCCGCATAATCTCCGTAGGCTATGCTGGATTCATAAGTGTACTGGGCCGTCTGTCTGGAAAGGGTCTGATCTGCATAGACAGCCTCCAAATCCGCCTGAGCCTTCTCCACATTGGATTCCAGCTGCTCCTCCAGCTCTAAGACACTTTCCTCCTCCAGCTCATAAAGCACATCTCCCTGGGAAACCTGCTGTCCCACGGAAACACAAACCTCCGCCACTGTCAGGCTGGAATCCGTACCGCTCTGTGCGCTATTTCCCCCGCCTGCCATGCCAAAAATCTGATCAAACATATTTAATGCGCCGCCGGAGGAGCTTGTGCCTCCCATTCCTGGCATGCCGCCTCCAAAGTCGTTTCCTGTCTGGGAGCTCTCTGTGCTGCCGGTGTCCACTCTCTGCAGAGCGCTCATATCCAGCTCAAAAACCTGTTCCACCGTTCCGATATCCACGCTGCCGCTTTCCGTGATACCCACCACAAGGTCGCCGGACTCCACCACAGTCTCCCTGTAGGTGACCTCCGTCCCGCTTCCCGAAACCGCTCCATAGATAATGCCTGCAGCCAAAGCGATGCACAGCGCCGCAGCGATTGCGACAATTATTTTCTTCTGTGTAGGTTTTAATGCTTTCATTGCCCTGCCTCCATTTCCTGGTTTCTGCCGCCCTGCATTTCTCTGCCGCCCATCTGACCGAAATCCCCGGGCATTTCTCCGTTCTCAGGCAGCTGCATTCCTTCCATTCCCTCCTGGTTTCCAAATCCTGCTTCCGTTCCAGAGACGCCGTCAGCGCCGCTTTCCGAAGGGTCTGCCTCTGCCTCCACCTCCGTCTCTGAGCTGACCCGGCTTGCAATATAGATGATATCTCCTTCCGAAAGTCCTGAAAGAATCTCAATATTCACTCCGTTACTGATACCGGTTTCCACCTCTGCAAGCTCTCTGCCGCCCAAAGCGGTCTGTCGGTAAACATAGCTTTTTCCATTCTCCTCCACAATGGCTCTTCTGGAAACATACAGCACATCCTCCTTTTCCTCCGTCACAAAGGTGATATCCGCCGTCATGCCCCCGTACAAAAGCTCTGTATCCCCATTCACTCCAATCACCACCGTATAGCTTATGGTATTGGAATTTCTTGCGGTGGCTGTAGTGTCAATGGACAGAATCGTTCCCTCATAGGGTGTATCCTCATAGGCGGTAAACAAAATTTCTACCAGGTCCCCCACCGCAAAGTCCACCACATCCTCCTGGGTTACATCCACGGAGATAGTCATATCATCCGGAGCCGCATAGGACAGAATCACTCCGGACTGCACCAGATTATCACCTGCTTCATATCCCACCTGGGTCACGATCCCGGAGCCATCCGCATAAAGAATGCCATCCTCTCCCACAAAGTCTTCAAAAGCCTGCAGCTTTTCCTCCACCTGATTCTTTTCTTCCTCAGCTTCGTTTAATGTCTCCTCCAGACTTTCTAACTGTGCATTGTAGGTGGTCTGCGCATTATCCCCCTCTATCAAAGCCTCTTCATAGGCCTCTTTGGCATCCAGCATGTCAATGGCACTTTTTGCCTGGGCATTGGCAAGCTGCTCCTCCAGGGAGGCAATCTCCTCTGTATTGTCCTCAAGATTCTGCTGTGCCTGCTCCAGGGCGGTCTTGGCATTCTGGTACTGGGTCTGGGCGCTGACATAGGCGTTTTGATATGTCATAAAGTTTTCCGTATGATCTATGTCCGCGGCCTCTAAGCTCTGGCAGGCGGATTCATAGGTCTCCAGAGCCTCCGCATAATCCTCTTTGGCTTGTTCAAGCGCTTCCTCAAGGAGGGAAATATTGGCATTCCGCTGATTGATTTCCACCTGAATTGCCTCAATATCATTGGTTACGGACTGAGATTTACTGCTATAAATAGAAGCGGCATATTCGCTCTCCACCAGCTGCGTGTCATAGGTAGTCTGAGCCTCCAGCACAGATAGGTTATACTCTGCCTCCGCTTCGTTATACGCAGTCCTTGCATCCACCACAGCGCTTTCCAGGAGCCTTCGCACATCCGAAACACTGTCCTCGGTGAGCTTTATCAGGGCGTCCCCTTCCTCAATGCGCTGGCCGGAGGCTACATAGATTTTTTCAATCTTTAAATATTTCTGGACGGTTTCATCAGAATCCGTGTCATCGCTGTCCTCATCCGAGTCCTCCTCATCCTCATCGCTTACATCCAGGTCCAGATCGTACAAAAGAGATGTGATTCCATATTCCAGCGTCCCGCTCTCCGTCACTCCCACTGTCAGCGTTCCCCGCTCCACTGTGCTCTCCTTATACACCCACTGTTCCTGCTCCAGCAAAGGGACAAGGAACACAGTATAGCTTGCCGCCAGAATCAATACAAGCAATCCCACTCCCGCTGCAATCCACCTTTTCTTTTTCCTGCTCACAGATTTCCATGCCTTCCATGGATTGATTTTCATTTTCATGCTGCTTACTCCGTTTCCCTATTGTCAGGCGCTTCCAGATTTTCCGGGGGCGTCTCTCCATTCTCAGGCATCTCCATTTCCTCTGCTCCGAAAATAACTGTTACGGATTGGTTGGTTTCCAGGCCTTGCGTATCTCCTGCCAGGGTAACCGTCACATGATAGGTGACGCTGGTGCGGCTTTCAGAAGCAGTCACAGGATTGATCTGTGTTATGCTTCCCTTATAGGTCTGGGTTCCACTTACCACCACGGCGCTGTCTCCCACAGACAGGCTGGCAATATCCGACTGATCTACAGAAACCGTCACAGACATTTCTTCAGGATTGCTGTAAATAAACACGGTGCTGTCGGAGGTAAGATACTGGCCTGCCCTTGCCATCACCTGCAGTACCGTCCCCGAAGCGGAAGCGTAGAAATAACCATCCCCTACGCTGCTTTCAAACAAATCCATATTTTCCTGGGCGTCCTCCCATGTGCTTTTCAAATCCTCATAATCAGACTCGGCCTGCTCCAAGGCTGTTTCATAGTCACTCTGGGCCCTCTCAGCGTTGGCCAGGGCCGTTTCATAGGTAAGCTGTGTCTCCAGCGTCAGGGTCTCATAGGCCTGCTTTGCCTCTGTGACAGCCTGTTCCAGGGAAGGGAGGTTGAGTTTTAGGGTCTGCAGCTCAAACTGTGCGTTGGCCAGCGCTTCCTCATACTCGCTCTGGGCCTGCTCCAAATCCTGCAGATTCTGCTCCAGCACACTGTAAAGAGAAGTGAGCACACTCACATACTGGCTGCTTGATGTTCCCCCGCCTGCATCTCCGGAGGAGACAGTCGTTGTCCTATTCCCAGTACCGCCCATGCCCCCGGCGCCGCCGCTTGTGACCTGGGACCAGCTCATCCCCCATTCTTCCATTTTATCAGTAAGAAGCTTCAGGTTTTCATCGTAAAGGCTTTGATATTCATCCACTCCAAAATAAGCGCTGTAGGAACCGTCATTTACATAGGATTCATATTCGGCAATCTGCTCTTTTGCCTGGGCAAGTGCCTCTTCGGCCTGCTCCACGCTTAAGGTAAGGCTCTCTACCGTCTCCTGGTACACTTCTTCGGCCTGTTCTCCCGCAAGCACAGCGCTGTTATAATCATATTCCGCCGTTATTTTACTTTGTTCATACTCTATAGCTCCCGCCCGGTAGGCAAGCTGGGCATCCTCAAGAACTTCGGCAAGCTCCTCTCTGGCCTCCTCCACGCTCTCCTGGGAAAGCTTCAGTATCTGGGCGCCGGCCTCCACCTGGTCGCCGGAGGATATGTAAATCTCTTCAATCTCCAGCTGCGTCTCCAGATTTTCCACCTCAAAGCTTTCCTGTGTCATTCCCACACTGGTTACGCCGGAAGCGCTGACTCCTCCCGATGCCATGGAAAAGCCGCCCCTGCCGCCCTGTAAAAAGCCGCCATTTTCAGAATTGTTTCTTTGAAGGAAATAAACAGACACGCATATCAAAAGTATCAGAGCCATTACCAGGCATACAGAAATGATGATTACCTTTTTCTTATTTTCCCTGCAGAAATCTTTTATCTTCACACGAAATCCCTCCGCTTTTCCTACCTTGCTGGCATCAGTATATCGGGAAAATGTTTAGAAAAATTGTTTAAAATGTGAAAAAAGTGTGTTCTGCCCAGGGAAAACCAATGGAAATGTACCTTCGCCTGTGATAAAATAGGGAAACAGACTATGAAATCCAGGAGGCGGCCCATGAAAATCACCTACCTTTACCACAGCGGTTTTCTGGCGGAAACAAAAGACTGCTATTATCTTTTTGACTATTACAGGGGAGAGCTCCCTCCCCTTAACACAGACAAGCCCATCCTTGTGTTTTGCAGCCATAGGCACCCGGATCACTATAACAGGGAGGTGTTTTCCCTTTTAAAAGGGCTTGGCATGAACAGCGTCACCGCCATTCTGGCAAAGGACATTTCTCCCCGCAGCTACCCCGAGCAGACGAATGTAGTCAGGGTCACCTTTCACAGCCGCTATGAGCTTCCCCAAAGCACCGTGCTGGAAACCCTACTCTCCACCGATGCGGGAGTGGCCTTTTTGGTCCGCTGCCGGGAAGGGATTCTCTATCACGCCGGAGATTTAAACGACTGGGTATGGGCGGGAGAAACAGCACAATACAACAGGCAGATGACAGGAAGCTACCGACATGAAATAGATCTGCTGAAGGATTTGCTGAAAGAAGAGTATGTAGACGCCGCCTTTCTGCCCCTTGACCCCAGGCAGGAGGCGGATTACGCACAGGGAATCTTATATTTTTTGAAAAAGATCAAGGTAAAGAAGGTATATCCCATGCACTATTGGGAAAAGCCTGGGGTTATCTCCCGGTTTCTCCGGGAATACCCCCAGTATCAGAGCATAATACAGAACACGGAGGATGCAAACGCCAATGAACTTTAAGATGATCCATGAAAATTATAATGTAGCAGATTTGGAAAAATCCATTGCCTTTTATGAAAAGGCTCTGGGCCTTCATGAAAAACGCCGCACCAACGGAGAAGGCTTTATCATTGTTTATCTGGGAAACGACCAAAGCGATTTTGAGCTGGAGCTCACCTGGCTTGCAGAGCATCCGCAGAAATACAACCTGGGAGAATGCGAATTTCACCTGGCCTTCCGCACAGACGATTTTGAGGCAGCCCACAAATTACACCAGGAAATGGGATGTATCTGCTTTGAAAATCCAAAAATGGGAATTTATTTTATCCAGGACCCGGACGGCTACTGGCTGGAAATCGTTCCTGTGCGGAAATAGTTTCTCTATTTACTTTTTTTCTTCAAGCCAGCGGTGCCTCATCAAAAAGGCACCGTCCTTTGGCTGTCTGTCTCTGGTAAAATTTGATATTCCTGGCTCCACATAACGGAGGGCAGTTTATGCTCGTAGGAAAGGGTATCCGCACCGTATTCTGTAAATATCATGGGTCTTTGCGGATCCAGGGCAGCCCACCGTTCCATCTCCTCCAAAAACGCCTCTTTGGCGTCCGAGATCTCGCTGCCTCCCTTTACATACCATCCATAATAGCGGTTCATGCACAAAAAGTCACAGTACTGATGACAGACCACATCCTCGGGCTGGCTGCTCAGCGCCATGGCAAAGGAGCATGGCCTTTTTTGCACATCCCATGCCTTGGCCGCCTGAAAAATTTCCCGGTCCGCCATCTGATAAGCCTCTTCCGCATAGGGATAGTGAGAAGTGCGGAAGGAATTGGCCCCTATCCATTTCATCAATTCAAAGTCTCTCTTTAAAAAGCCAAGGGAAAAGCCTCTGCCCAAAACGGGGGAATCCTCATGCCTTCCAAATCCCTTCAAATAAATCGGCTTTTCATTCAGCAATATTTCCGTTCCCTGGATTCTCACTGTGCGGATTCCTATCTCCTCAGAATATTCATCCAGAAGCTGATCCTTTTGAAACAGGCGAAGCTCCAGCCGATACAGGTAAGCGTTCCTGATCTCCCAAAGATGAACGTCTGCAATGACAAGCTTTCCTTCCATTCCCTCAGAATACGCGGCCAGTTTCCCTTCTTCATCCCAAAGACGCACTTCCATTCTAATATCCGGCTCAGGATTTTCAATTTCCACCTGATACCAGGTACAGGCATCCTTTCCGGAAATCTCATGTCTGACAGAATAATCACAAATTCTATGCCTGGGAGTGGACATAAGCCACACAGGCCGGATAATGCCGCTGTAGTTAAAGAAGTCGAAATAAGGGACTGCTTTCTTTCTGCCGTTTTTCAGTATTTCAGTCTCCCCGGCAGGCAACGAGGTATCGGACAGCTCATTGTTTACCAATACTACCAGCCGGTTTTCTTCCTGATATCTGACACAGTCCGTGACATCAACGCAGAAGGGTACAAAGCCGCCCTCATGAAACCCCCTTTTTTCTCCATTTACATAAACCTCTGCCCTGTGAGCCACTGCTCCAAAGCGCAGCTCCACGATGCTGCCCTGTAATTCTCCCGGCACAAAAAAGCTGGTTTCATACCAGATATCCCCGCAAAAATCCCTCAGCTCCTTATCCGTATAAAAATCCGCAAAGCTTGCAGGAACCGGAATCATCTCCTTTCCCGGAATTCCATTCTGCAGGCCTCTTTTGCGCCCATCTCCCTCAAAGTCAAAATAAATTTTCCACAATCCGTTTAAATCCAGCGCTCTTCTGGAAAACGTGTTTCTAGGATACAGCATTGTTTTCATATTAGTTTTTCTCCCGCTTTTGATTATTATGTCTCATCTGCCCCTTAAAAGCT
The DNA here is from genome assembly GCF_944382095.1 of Candidatus Acetatifactor stercoripullorum. Classification (NCBI taxonomy): domain Bacteria; kingdom Bacillati; phylum Bacillota; class Clostridia; order Lachnospirales; family Lachnospiraceae; genus Acetatifactor; species Candidatus Acetatifactor stercoripullorum. The sequence continues at coordinate 43,092 of NZ_CALWMU010000014.1, read as the reverse complement.
CTGCAAGCTCCTCTTTGGTAAAATCTATCCGATCCATGCCCTCGCCGCCCAAAAGCTGTTCTGCTAACCCCTTCTTTTTTTCCTGCAGGGCCAGAATTCTTTCCTCAATGGTATTCTTGGCAATGAGCCTGTAGACGTTTACTACATTGGTCTGTCCAATACGATGAACCCAGTCCGTAGCCTGATTCTGCACCGCTATGTTCCACCAGGGGTCGTAATGAATCACCATGTCTGCCGCCGTCAGATTCAGCCCGGTTCCTCCTGCCTTTAAGGAAATACAAAATACTGAGGTATCATCCCTCTGAAAGGCTTCTACCAGATCCTTTCTTTTTTCTTTATTGGTAGAACCTGTGAGCACATAGTAGGAAATACCCTCCTTTTGCAGCAGTCCGCACAAATGGGACAGCATGGTGGTAAACTGGGAAAACAAAAGCAGCTTATGTCCCCCGCTGACCGCATTCTTTATCATATCCACACACAGCTGGGCCTTGGCAGATTCTCCCTTATAATTTTCATAAAGAAGAGTGGGATCGCAGCAAAGCTGTCTGAGCTTTGTCAGCTCCGCCAGCACCTGAAGCTTATTTCTGCGGAATTCCTCTTCAGAGTGCTGATCCAGCATCAAAAGCATACGCTTCACATGTGCGTCGTACAGCTCCTGCTGCTCCCCTTCCAGCTGCACATATACATTTTCCTCCAGCTTGTCCGGAAGGTCCTTAAGCACATCCTTTTTCAGCCGTCTGAGAATAAAGGGACGGATCAGCTTCCGCAGCCGCTTTGCCGCAGCCTCCTCTCCTCCCTGTACGATAGGGGCCTCAAAATCACTTTTAAAACGCTGATAAGAATACAGAAAGCCTGGCATGAGATAATCAAAAATGCTCCACAGCTCGCTCAACCGGTTCTCTATAGGAGTGCCCGTCAGCGCCAGCTTAAAGCCTGCCTGAATTTCTTTCACTGCACGGGCAGCCTGGGTATTGTAATTTTTGACAAACTGTGCCTCGTCAATCACCTGGCAGGAAAACCTGATCTTTTGGTATTCCTGTATATCCCGTCTGAGTAAATCATAGGAGGTAATTAAAATTTGGCCCAAAGACGCTGCCGCCTCAAGCTTTTTTTGCCGCTCCGAAGCGCTTCCCGTTATGGCCTGCACCGAAAGTCCAGGAGCAAACCGTTCAAATTCACTGACCCAGTTATAGACCAGGGAGGCCGGACACACAACCAGAGAGGGCTCTGGACTTTCCCGCTCTCCCTGCTCTGACAGGAAAAAGGCGATAACCTGCAGCGTTTTCCCAAGCCCCATGTCATCCGCAAGAATCCCTCCAAAACCGTTATGCCTCAAAGTTTTCAGCCACAAAAATCCTTTTTTCTGGTATTCCCGAAGCACTCCTTCCAGGCTCTCAGGCATCTCAAAATCATTGTCCTCTACGGTTTTCATATTACGCACCAGCGCCTTAAAGCCACTGTTTTTCTTTACGGAAAGGGACTCCCACTCCCTGGATTCCTCATCCAGATACAAAGCCCGGTACTTGGGCAGCTGTACCTTTCCCTGCTTCAGCTGTGCCTCCGTCAGCCCAAGCCCCTCCTTAAGCTCCAGAAAAGCTCCCAGCTCCTCTCCCTCCATATTGATGAATTCACCGTTTCCCAGCCGGTAATATTTTTTTCTGGGGTCATATCTGGAAAGAATTTCCTGAAGCTTCTCCAAGGGAATGTCCGAAGCCGTCATGGTAAGCTCCAAAAGATCGCCGGAAAGAGAGATTCCCAGGGAAGCTCTGGGCGCCGGGCTTACCCGCAGCCGCTTTAGTTTGTCGGACAAAAACACCTCTCCGATTTCCTGAAATTCCCGGATTCCACTGGTCAAAAGCTCATAGAGCGCACCCTCGTCTCCTGAAAGAGCCATACTTGCATTTTTTTCGTCATAAGCGTTGAAATAACGGCTTATCCGGTCTGACACTTCTATTTCCTTTACCAGATCTCTGTCCGTCTGCACCCGCTGCGGCGCGTATACCTGATATTTTTTTTCTCCATATACCGCTTTTACCTGACAGGTGATGAAATCCTTCTGGGGCATATCCAGATAAATTTCAAAGGAAACCTCCAAAACCCCAAAGCTTTCCTTTTCAAAATCGCTGGCCTTACAGTCAAAATGCTTTTCCAGAGAGGGTAAAAGCTCTCTGCAAAAGGCGGGGACGTCAGCCTTCTCAATATACGCCTTCTGTTCCGGCAGCTCACTTAAACATTTCATAAAGTCCAATACCGGCTCCAGCTCCTGCCTTTTCTCCCGGTAGATCAATCCTTCCCCAAAGGAAAGCAGGCTGGTTCCCGTAAAAATTCCCGGAACAGATTTTAAGGAAACATAAATTCCCTTTTCCCTTCCCTGAATAATAACCTGACGCTCGGGCTTTTCCTCTGTGACCTCCCAGCTGCTCTCGCCATGGCCCTGGATTTCCGCCATAAATTTCCTGCCCTCTATAAGACGGAGAAACTGCTCCAGCTCCTCTGCGGACAGTGGAATGTGCCTGAGCTTGGGAAGCTGCTCAAAATAACCGTAATAGTAATATTTCGTCTGCACATACCGGTCTTTGTTGTTTCTGACCCATGCCTGAAGAAAGCCTACCAGCGGAAGGCTGTCCTTTGCAAAAGCGCTGATATCATGTACAAAATTCAGCTTCTGGCCATAGGCGTAGGTTTGCTGTGTTTCCAGAAGCTGCACAAAAGCAAAAACATCCTTTAACACGTATTTCCTGGAGATTCCAATCCGAAAATCCAGCTTCCAATCCTCCCCGGACAGATAAAGGCAAGGCTCCAGGCAGACCTGTCCACAGACCTCGCTCTGCGTGACGGGCAGACTTCTTCTTATCATCCTGTTTCCCAGAAGTGTTTTCATAGCAGGCGTTGTACGCGGCTCCTTCTTTACCGCCGGAGCATAGCCGGAGGCGGTGCGCACTGCCGGCCTCTCCTTCCCATTTTCCCCTTCTGTCTCCATCAGATATTCCTCGATGGTTCTTTGGCGCTCCCTGTCTCCGATATACTCCAGCGCGACGGCAACGCAATGCTTGCAGAGCCCAGGGTAGCTGCTGAACGCCGGGCATTCGCAGTAGTATTCTGTTATATCCTCTTCCTCATAGCTGTAAGTCATATCTACCTGATAACGTTTTCTGCCGCTGCCATGTACCTTTGCCAGAATGTAATCCCTTCTGTTTTTTTCATCAGGACGGACAGAGATTTCCTCCACCTCATCCATCATGTAGATTTCCTCGCCTCGTCTGTAGGTGACGGTACCGGCCAGTTTTTTAAGCGTTCGCCTGCTCATCATCATTTTCTGTTTTTCCTCTCGAATGTCCTTTTACTCATGGGCTGCAAGAAAAGCCTCCTCCACATACAGCGCCGCATTTTGCAGGTTTGACTCTGCCTCCTTAGCCGTCACCTGCCTTTTTACCCTGGCCGGAGACCCCACTGCAAGAGAATTGTCCGGTATCACTGTATTTGGGGTCACCAGGGCTCCCGCCCCTACAATACAGTTTTTCCCGATAACACAGCCGTCCATCACAATGGCCCCCATACCGATCAGGGAATTGTCTCCCACCCGGCAGCCATGCAGGATAGCCCCGTGGCCCACAGTCACATGCTCTCCGAGAATCACGGGATTTCCTTCCTCCACATGCACTACACAGTTATCCTGAATATTGCTTCCTCGGCCCACCGTGACAAAGTCTCTGTCCCCCCTGATTACAGCGTGATACCAGACGCTTGCATTTTCCTCTAAAGTTACGTTTCCCTTCACCACCGCTCCCGGGGCGATAAACGCCGTTTCATGTACTTTCATTTTCCGTCCATTCCGAAGCATCATAAATCCGCTCCTGCTTCAAATTTTCTCTGCCTATATTCTACACAGTGCCACTCCCAAACACAATACAAAAACGCATATAATAAAAGAAAAGCATTAGACATTTCAGGACTTTCCTTTTATTTTATGGATCTATCCGACCCATAAAAAAAGACTGCAGAAGGAAGAAAGCAGTCTTAGCTTTCCTCCCACTGCAGCCTATGCAGGCTTCCCTCCAGCTGCATTTCGGGGAACCCATTCTGGCGCAGGGCCTCATAGAGCACAATGGCCACTGAGTTGGACAAATTTAAAGACCGGATGGAAGGCAGCATGGGAATCCGGATAGCCGTTTCCTGGTATTGTACCAGAATCTCCTCCGGAATCCCGGCGCTTTCCTTCCCAAACATTAAAAAATCGTCCGGGCCAAAGGCCGCCTCCGTGTAGATGCGCTTTGCCTTTGTGGTAGCCATCCAGATTTTCGCCCCTGGATGTGTATTTTTAAATTCTTCAAAATTCAGATATCTTGTCACATCAAGCTGCTGCCAGTAATCCATGCCGGCGCGCTTGATTTCTTTTTCATTCAGCCGAAAGCCCAGAGGCTCGATCAAATGAAGGCTGGTTCCCGTGGCAGCGCAGGTTCTCCCTATGTTTCCCGTGTTCGCCGGTATTTCCGGCTGATGCAGAACAATGTGCATGGCTTTTTTGCTCCTGTCAGTTGTTTTTGGACGCCTGCTCGGCCCGAAGCCTGGCTACAAAGTGTGCCAGACGTCCCATGGCAACCTTCAGCTTTTCCAAGGAATAGGCATAGGAAATTCTAAGATATCCCTCGCCGCAGTCGCCGAATGCCGTTCCCGGAACCGCCGCCACCTTCTCCTCCTCCAAAAATCTGGACGCAAATTCCTCGCTGGTCATGCCAAATTCCTTGATGCAGGGAAATACATAAAAGGCTCCGTAGGGTTCAAAGCAGGTCAGTCCCATCTCCTGAAAGGCATGGAGCAGATATCTTCTGCGCTGGTTATAGGCCTTTCGCATTTCGGCAATATCCCCGTCACCGTTTTTCAGGGCGTCCACAGCGGCATACTGGCTTGTGGTGGGCGCACACATGATGGCAAACTGGTGAATCTTGGTCATCTGCTCAATAATCTCCCTGGGACCGCAGGCATAACCCAGTCTCCAGCCCGTCATGGCATAGGCCTTGGAAAAGCCGTTGATAAGGATGGTTCGCTCCTGCATGCCGGGCAGGCTTGCGATAGAAACATGCTCTCCCTTATAGGTAAGTTCCCCATAGATTTCATCTGACATGACAAATATGTCATGTTTTAAGATAACCTCCGCAATGGCCTCCAAATCCTCCTTTTCCATGATAGCTCCCGTGGGATTGTTGGGAAAAGGAAGAATTAACACCTTGGTCTTTTCGGTAATGGCCTCCTCCAGCTCCCTGGCCGTCAGCCGGAATTCATTCTCCTCTTTCAGATTGATGATCACAGGCACGGCCCCCGCCAGTATGGCGCAAGGCTCATAGGACACATAGCTTGGCTGGGGAATCAAAACCTCTTCTCCCGGGTTTATCATTGCCCGAAGACCGATGTCGATGGCTTCGGAGCCTCCTACCGTTACCAGCACCTCATGGCTCCAGTCATAGAAAATCCCCTGTTTTCTCTGCAGGTAATTACAGATCTCCATGCGCAGCTCCTTCAAGCCCGAATTGGAGGTGTAAAAGGTTTTTCCCTTCTCCAGGGAATAAATGCCCTCGTCCCGGATATGCCAGGGCGTGTCAAAATCCGGCTCTCCCACTCCCAGAGAGATGGCATCCTTCATTTCACTTACAATATCAAAAAATTTTCGGATACCCGACGGCTTAATCTCCACAATTTTGTCTGCTAACGGATTTCTCATGGGGTAATCATCTCTCTTTCATCTTCTTCTTTTTGTGCAAACACTGTGCCGTGGTCTTTATATTTCTTTAAAATAAAGTGGGTTGCCGTACTCAATACGGTATCCAGTGTGGAAAGCTTATCGGACACAAAATTTGCCACCTCCCGCAGAGTCTTTCCCTCTAAAATCACCATCAGGTCATAGCCCCCTGAGATCAAATATACGCTTCTCACCTCGGGATATTTATAAATGCGCTCCGCAATGCCGTCAAACCCCTGGCCTCTCTGGGGAGTCACGCGCACCTCAATCAAAGCGTCCACCTTATCCACAGAGGTTTTCTCCCAGTTAATCAATGTATGATATCCGCAGATGATACCCTCCGCCTCTAAAGCGGCAATCTCGTTTACCACGTCTATCTCCTCTACACCCAAAATCACCGCCAGCTCCTTTAAGTCAATCCGGCTGTTTTTTTCAATGACAGCTAATAATTCTTCTCTCATTTTCCACTCCATTCCGCACTCGTTTTATGAGCGCTGTATTATTTTATAGATTTCATCCGTCTGGGGCCGGTCCATATAGCGGATTTCCTCCCCATTACGAATGATTCTGCGGCTGCCTTCGGTAATTTTCCCTACTACCCTTGCAGGAATCCCCTGCTCCGAAAGAATCCGGGCAAGGGCCTGGCCGTCCCCACTGGTCATCACAAGGCATCCCCCGGACAAAAGCTCATAAGGGTTTACCCCACAGTACTCACAGACCTCCACAGTTTCCTGCCGAAGCGGCAGCTCTCTTAAGTCGATGGCAAGTCCGGTACCTGCTCTCTCTGCAAGCTCCCACAGAGCGGCAAAAATGCCTCCCTCGGAAGCGTCGTGCATGGCGCAGACACCGGACTTCACGGCTGCTGCAGCCTCCGGCAGTATGGAGTAATACCGGTCAAAGGAAGCGGCCTCCTCCACAAAGTAAGCGGGATATCTCTCCCGGAGCTTATCCTTGAAGCGTCTGGCAAGGAAGGCCGTTCCCTCCAGACCAATCCATTTACTGACCACAATATCCTGTCCCGGTTCGGCCCTTCCAGGCCCATTTAACAGGCCGCTCTTTCCAAAGCCCGTCACCACCCCCCAGGGAGCCTTCACTTCCCTGCAGATTCTGGTCTGTCCTCCCGCTATGGCAACCCCCAGCCCGCTGCAGGCTGCCTGCGCCTGCTCCATAAGCGCCCTGATATCCGGTTCCTGAATGTCCTCTGGCAGAAGAAGGGTGATCATCACTGCTGTAGGACGGGCGCCTCCCGCCCCCAGGTTGTTAAAGCATTTTTGCAGCAGATGCCCTATGGACATCCCATCTTCTGCGCCTTCCATCCCTTCCCCGGCGCCTTCCCTTCCAATGGTGAGCGCCGCCTCCTGCATACAGCTCACAACACATTGGCCGTCCCCGGACGCGAAAAAGGCGCAGTCTCCCCCTACGCCTGCGCCGCTTACGATTTCTTTTCCTTCTGTTTTTATGTGCCGCAGCACGGAACGCTTTAAAATTGTCTCCGATACCTTACCGATTTTCATCTAAGCCTCCCGTCCCATCCAAATCCGGCCTGCCGCCCTCTTACTGCTCTCCTATTTCCACACTGTTGGTGTCTGCAGGCTGTGCCGTCAAAAGGGCGATCACATTTTTCACATGGTCAATGCTGTTGGTTCCGATGGCCGCCATAATCTCCTCATAAGCCGTGGGATCATTGGTGGCGGTACCCACCGTAGCGCTTCTGGGTACCATCTTATAGCTGCTGCTGTTGACCTGGGTACGGCTTACCTCCACCCCGTCCTCGGTAACCACCTTCCACAGCTGCGCCTTATAACCGATGTGAGCGCTCTCCTGCACAATATATCCGATGGGCTGGCTTGCATCCGCATAAATCATGTCTGCCGGGGGATTGATTACCTCCAGCACCTTGCTCTCGTATTTGACCTGACGGCCCTCCGCCCTGGTCTCCTTGCCGTAAATAGTGAAGGTAACTCTTTTATTCTCTATTACGCCTTCTATGTAAATGGGAGCATCCGTATTATTTACAAAACAGAAATCCTTCCCCGAGCTTTCCGCAATGGCCGCATCCGCCGAAGGGTCCACATAGGAGACAATCATGGAATGATTATGACGCTCTGTAACCTCCAGCTCTGCATTTAAAACCGCATTGTACAGCGTAGTGGAAACCTGGCAGATTCCGCCGCCCAGGCTGTCAACCACCTTTCCGTTCAGATAGGAGCCCGCCATATAATAACCGTTTTCCTGTGTAAAGGGCGCCACTGCCTCGTAGGTGGAAAATTCATCCCCGGGATAGAGCACGGTGCCGTTTATGAGTTCACACCCATTTGAAATATTGGCGCTTCTGGAGGAGCCTGACGTACTGTAGGAGGTTGTAAAGCTTCCCAGCACATCCTGCACCTGGGAAAGCTCCTCTTTACTTCCCCTGGGCTCATCCACCACAATGTCCAGCTCGATCCTGCAGGGCTGGTGATCCCACTGCGTAGTCAGATAGTCATAAACTCTGTCAATGGAGGTCTCAACGTCCAGAATATAGCCCGTAACGCCGTCAACCACCTCAAAGGCCCCATTGGTCCTTTTCAGGGACGCATCCACGGCAGCCTGATCATACTCCGTGCACTCTGTAAGCACATCATTGATGGCCTGCAGGTCAAAGTCCAGGGCAATGTCAAATACCTTGTTTTCATGCTCCAGATCCATCAGCACCTTATAGCGCTCTATCACGTTGCCCTGTGTTCCCAGCGTAAGGGCCTCCTGTACAAGCTCAGGATTTGCCCAGGAAATACCCAGCTCTCCGGCGGTAACCGTCACCTCCTGGTCCTGTGCGGCCAGCAGTGTGATTTCCACCTCTTTTAAGCCCTCCACATAATTCTCCACGGCCGAAGAAGCCTCTTTTGCACTCATGCCTGACAAATCTATCTCCCCGGCAAAAACACCGGTTTTTATGGTCTCCTCCCCCTGAGCCCTTACTGTGATGCCGGCCGTAAGCGCCCACAGGCACAAACAAGCCGCCATACACCACCGACACAAATATTTTTTCATACTGCTCCTCATTCTTTCCTTAAAAAGCTGGCTGAAATCCTCTTTCTCTGTCCAAAAAAATTTGAATTAATAAAAAAAGTATGATAAAGTAGGAATCACCATAGCAAGCACCAGCAAAACGATGATGGCTGCCGAGATGCGCTGTCTCGTTTTTTTATTCCAATGAAACATAATTACTCCTCTTTTCTGATTCAAACAACAAACTCTGAAAGGATATTATAAATGAATTTAGTGGTTTTGGCAAGTTTAATCCTGTTTATACTAATACTTTCCATGCTCCTTTCCAAAAAGAGCAGGGAGAGCAAAAAGGCGGAGGCTCTCTTCTGGGAAAGGGAGCGCCTGGCAGACTCCGTGCGCCGAAAGCCTTTGGATCATCTGGATTATATTAAAATCCCCTTAGATACCTTCCCCCTGAACCTGATGGAAGAAAATCCTGAGGTCAGGGAATGTGTGGACATTCTGAAAACCCTCTCCACACAGCCCATCGTAAATCTCACAGGCTATTCCAACACCGATTTAAAGCTGGAATATGGCACCGCCAATATTACGGCCCTGTCCGATTACGACCAAAACTATACCGTACTGGTGCGCACCCTGCAGAAATGGGCGGATCTTTTATGGGACAACGGCTTTGTCTCACAGGCCGCCGCCATCATGGAATTTGCGGTGAGCACCAAAACCGACATAAGCCGCACCTATTACAGGCTGGCGGAATACTACTGCGCAAACGGCCAGAAAGACAAAATTTCCTTTTTAGTCCAGACCGCCCAGTCCCTTCATTCCGCAAACAGCAAGGCTATCGTCCGTACCTTGCAAGAATCTTATCCGTAAGTCTGCTTGCCTCGCTTCGGGTAAGCTTTTCCACATCAACGTCTACCATCAGTTTATGCCGCTCAATCAGGCTGTATAACCGTTCCTTTTGGGATTTAGCGGCAGGTGTGTCTCTTTTTGCCTGGTATTGCAGCACAAAGGGACAAAACACCTCTTCCTGGGGGTCATAAAACTGCCGGACCAGCCTTTCATAGAGGGCCGATGCAGCCTGGGCGTCCCCAAGGGCTCTGTGAGCCTCATGGGCAATCCCATAATAGGAACACAGGTAATCCAGATTCCTATGCTCCAATTCTCCAAGATACTTTTTTGCAATCTTTAAGGTGTCAATACCCTTTTTTTCAAAGGACAGTCTCTGATCCACCGCCGCCTTTTTCAGGAAAGAAAAGTCAAATAAAACCCGGTGCCCCAGTAAAGGATAATCCTCCAGAAAGGAAAACAGGGAAGGCGCCACCTCACCGATCTGCAAAGCATCCTGAAGCATTTCATCCCTGATTCCCGTAAGCGCCGTGATTTTTTCTCCCAGCCGTCTGCCCGGATTCACAAAGGCCCAAAAGGTATCCTGAACCTGGCCGTCTACCACCTTCACGGCTCCGATCTCTATTATTTTATCAAGCTTTGGGTTTAACCCTGTGGTTTCCAAGTCAATGCTGACGTAAGAGCGTATCATATGTTCCCTTTCCATGGCTTCTTAAAATTGTGGTGCGCGCCTCTTTGGTCAGAGGAGAACGCTCTCTATAGTCAAACAGCACAAAGCAGGGCTTTTCTTTCGCCTCCCCAATTTTCTCCGGTTCCCACACGGGATAAAAGAAGGGCTCTAAATGGGTCATTTTGCTCATCTGCTTCCAGTCATATCCCTCATAGCCCTTCAGACAGCTCCTTTGATTCTCCTCCGTTTGATAAAAGTCTCGAATATCCTCTTTAAAAGGAGTGATATCCCGGGCAAAGTCCGGCCTGCTTTTTGCCTTTTCCCGCAGATACATGTCATAGGTGAGAAGCTCTTTATAGGCGGGAAGCCTTTCCGGGTCCCATTCCCACGCAAACCGAAGCAGTATCCCATAGCGGTGGGCTCTGGCCGGGCTGTTCAGAAAATAATTTTGTTTTTCAAAGAAATCCGCCATGGACGCAAACATGGCAAAGGGGCTTTGAAATACTTTTTCAAGAAGCCTGAGCGTATGGCTGTATTGTCCGCTGTTGTAGTACAGCTCCACCAGCTCCTCTATTTTTTTCAGGCGCCTGAGCTGTCCAAAGGAAAGCCAGTTGGTAGAAAGCACCTCATAGGGCGGCTCCTCAAGATAGCGAATGCCGAATTGCTCCGCTTCCTCGTACAGCTTTGAACCCTTCAGCACCTTTAAAAAGCCAAGCTGCAGCTGCTGGGGCTTCATGGCATAGACTCTGTCAAAGGACCCCGCAAAGCTCTCAAGGTCTTCATAGGGCAGTCCAGCGATCAAGTCCAGATGCTGGTGTACATTATTTCCCGCCCGGATGGCCGCCACATTTTTTTCAAGCCGCTCTAAATTCGTCACTCTGCACACCGCCTGCAGGGTATGTGGATTTACCGACTGAACCCCGATCTCAAGCTGAACCAGCCCAGGACGAAGGCTTCCAAGCAGCGCGATATGTTCCTCCTTCAATAGATCTGCCGAAATTTCAAAATGAAAATTGGTGACACTATTGTCATGTTCCTGGAGATACCTCCAGATTTCCATGGCATGAGCCGGATTGCAGTTAAAGGTTCGGTCTACAAATTTCACCTGCTTTACCCTGTGATTCAGGAAAAATTGCAGTTCCTTTTTTACGACACTAATGTCACGTATTCGTATGCACTTGTCCACCGAGGAAAGACAGTAGCTGCATCGGTATGGACAGCCCCTGCTGCTCTCATAATAAATAATCCTGTTGGCAAAGGGCTCTAAGTTCTCATAGGGAAAAGGCACGCTGTTGATATCTAACAGCTCTCTTGGGCCGGTGAAACCCTGGGGCAGGCATAAGCCCGCACAGGCTCCAAAATCTATGTCCATTCCTTGCTCCCTTTTTTCGTAAAGTGTAATAAGCTCTCTAAATGCAGCCTCGCCCTCTCCCACCATAATGCCTGTAACCTGCGGATATTTCCTCAGGATGTCCTCTGCGCCAAAGCTCACCTGGGGACCCCCCAGCCAGATGTCCGTGTCCGGAAGCACCTTGGGCAGCTCCTTCAGCAAATCCTCCACCAGCTTCCAATTCCAAATGTAACAGGAAAAGCCTACCGCCTCCGGTCTCTGTTCATAAATTCGAGCCAGAATATCCATCTTGTCCTGGTTTATGGTAAACTCCGCCAGTACAATCCGCTCCCAAAGCTCCTTCCCCGCATAGGCCCGCAGGCTGTAGATGGCGGGATTGGAATGAATATATTTTGCATTAATGGCAGTCAGTAAAAATTTCATCAGTTAAAGCTCCAATCTCCTTGCTACGGTCTCCCACACGCTCTCTGGAATCTGTGCCAGAGGAAGGGGCGATTCCTTCTGCACCTCCAGAATACTCTCATAAAAATAATTGATTCCGGTAACCAGCGTCTTTTTTATGGCCCGGCACAAGATTCTTCCATTCTCCTCCAGACCGCTGGTCTGAAAGTCCCGCAGAAATCCCTCCACATCATAAGGAATGGACAGCAGTTCCATACGCCATGTGCCGTCTTTTGATGTGCTGCCTTTTGCTCCCCCGCCTTGCGATCCGCTGCCTTGTGAAGCCTGTCCTGTCACCAGGGCAAACTGAGCCCTTCCTCCCACTCCGTCTATGGCAAGCCCCAGAGAGCCCGGGTTTAAATAGGTCTTTTCTCCCCGTGTAAAAATTTCCTGATGATGGCTGTGTCCTCCAAAAAGGTATCTTTGCTCTATGGCCCCCAGCGCCCGCTCTCTGGTTCCCCGGCCAAAGGTTACGTTTCCTCTTATCTGTCCCGGCGTGCCATGGCACAGATAAGTGTCCGGACAGCCCTCCTTAGAAAAAATCTCTTCCCGGGGCAGTTCTTCCAAAAACGCCATATCTTCCCTGGATAAATGAAGGGCCGTATAGTACAAAGCTCCGTTTGCAGAGGAAGGCTTCCATCCCTGGCTCTTTTTTTCATTTTCCAGCAGATATTCCTCTCTGTTGCCTCTGATCATAACACAAGGACAGCTTTCCCGCATTTCATAAATAAGCCTCATTGTGCGCTCCGGATAAGGACTGTCCGTCACGTAATCCCCCAGACACAGTATCCCGTCCACAGGATGCTTCCTGAGATATTCTAAAAACGCTTCCAGCGCCATATAATTTCCATGAATGTCACTGATGACCGCAAGTCTTGTCATGCACTTTTCCCCATCTTTTCTTTTCCTATAAAAAACCAGACCTTATAAACTGACTGCAGCCAACCTGCCCCAAAGCAGTGTTGCGATCAATTTATAAAATCTGGTCTTGCCTGCCATGCAGTGACAGTCCATTTATCCTTCACTGAAACTAATCTCTTGACTTTGTTCGTATCATATCAAAGGTATTGCAGAAAGTCAATAGAACTTTATACGCCCTCAGACCGACAGGCCTGAGGGCGCTTTCTATTTGCTGTGCTAGGGGACAGCAGAGAATACCAGAAAATTAATGTTCCCTGTGTTTCTTATTTCAGCATTTTCTTCATTTCATCAGCCACAAACTGTACCTTGGTACCTACAATTACCTGTACCGAGGTTTTGCTGGGCCGGATCACGCCTGAAATTCCGGCAGACTTAATCTTCTTTTCATCCACCTGGGTGTAATCCTTTACTTCAATGCGCAGTCTTGTAATACAGTTGTCAAGGGAAGCGATATTGCCCTTTCCCCCCAGTCCCTGTAAAACGATAGATGCAACCTGGGTAAAGTCATCGTTAGCCAAAACAGCCGCTTTCTCGGTTTCCACATCGTCGTCCTCACGTCCCGGCGTCTTTAAGTCAAACTTCACAATGGCAAACCTGAATACCACATAGAACACGATAAAGGCCGCAATGCCCAGAGGAAGAATCATCCAAGTATTCTGTGCTGCCGGCAGGGGTGCGGAGAACAGAAGATCCGTAGCGCCTGCGGAAAAGCTGAAGCCTGCCCGGAAGCCCAAAAGCACGGTAATCACAGTAAAGATACCATACAGCAGAGCGTAGATCAGATACAGGCCGGGCGCCAGGAACATGAATGCGAACTCAAAGGGCTCGGTAACGCCGCAGACAAAGGCACAGACTGCAGCAGAAGCCACAAGGCCGATAGCCACTTTCTTCTTGTTACTCTTTGCGGTATGTATCATAGCCAGTGCAGCGCCGGGAACACCACCCATCATACAAGGGAAGAAGCCGGACATATACATACCAAGACTCCAGGTAACATCAGCGGAGGTGTCTCCTGCCCAGAAGTGAGACAGGTCGCCGATTCCGATGGTGTCAAACCAGAACACGTTGTTCAGGGCATGATGCAGACCTGTAGGGATCAGCAGACGGTTCAGGAAAGCATAGATACCTGCTCCCACTGCATCCAGTCCGATGATGGCTTCGCCCAGTGCGATAAGAGCGCTGAACAAAAGAGGCCATACAACCATCAGGATTGCTGATACAATAATAGATACAACTCCGGACACAATGGCCACACACCGCTTGCCGCTGAAGAAGGACAGCCAGTCAGGCAGCTTGGTTCCCTTAAACTTATTGTAGCACACAGCACCGATAACGCCGGCCAAAATACCGATAAACGGATTTACAATTTTATCAAAGGCCAGCACAGCATCCTCATTTGCCGCGATAGAAGGAATAATGGTGGTAATCACGGATGTGTTGAGGAGGGATGTGATCATCAGCCAGGATACCAGCGCGGACAGGCCTCCTGTTCCGTCATTATCCTCAGACAGGCCTACTCCCACACCGATTACAAACAAAATCGCCAGATTGTCAATAAGAGCTCCTCCGGCCTTCACCAGGAAAAATCCGATTCTCTCGATAATTCCCGCAATCTCGCCGCCCTGCATGGTGGCGGGACACATCAGATAGCCGATACCCATCAGGATACCGCAGATCGGCAGACAAGCTACCGGAAGCATCAGGGCTTTGCCCAGCTTCTGTAAATGTTTCATCATAAATAATAAACCCCCGTTTCTTCCTGCCCTAGCCTCAGGATTATTTTATTCTAAAGGAACCTTTTTCCTCCGAATACAATTTGAAAATGTAGTAAAAATTTTTAAAGATTTTCCTTCATAAACGCTTCCAGGACCGCAGCCGCCTTATCCTCGTCAGCGCCTTCAATGATAAACTTAACGGTCTGTCCCTTTTTCACAGCCAGCATCATCAGGGAAATCAGCTTCTTTGCATCCGCCTTTTTCTGGCCGTTGTCAATGGTCACCGTACTGGCAAACTCTCCGGCCTTTTTTACCAGCAGGCCCGCGGGCCTTGCATGAATTCCCAGCTCATCGGTAATGGTGTACTCAAATTGTTTCATTTCTCTTTTTCCTTTCTTTTCCTATATTACAGTCCGTCAGATGTTCCGCACCGCCTCCCTCACAGACAGCACGCTGGACGGGGCCACCGAAAGCTCATCCACCCCCATCTCCAGAAACCTCTCCGTAAGGCTTTCATCCGCCGCCAGGTCCCCGCAGATCCCTGCCCATATCCCCGCTGCATGGGCATTCTTTACCGTCAGCTCTATCAGGCGCAGCACCGCCTCGTGGTGGGCGTCAAAGAATTCCTCCAGCCTCTGGTTCTGCCTGTCTATGGCCAGCGTGTACTGCGTCAGGTCATTGGTCCCCAGGCTGAAAAAGTCAACCTCCTCCGCCAGCCTGTCGCTGATGATGGCTGCCGCCGGGGTCTCCACCATGATCCCGAGCTCCACTTCCCCAACGGCCTTCCCTTCCTCTGACAGCTCCTTCTTTACCTCTTCCACGATCTCCTTTATCTTCCGCACTTCCTCCACGGATATCACCATGGGGAACATCACCGCTGCCCTTCCATACGCTGATGCCCTGTAGATGGCCCGCAGCTGGGCTGTAAACACATCCCTTCTCGTCAGGCAGATCCGGATGGCACGGTACCCTAACGCCGGGTTTTCCTCCCTGGGCAGCCCGAAATAGTCCGCCTGTTTGTCCGCTCCGATATCCAGGGTCCTGATCACCACCTTTTTCCCTCCCATCCGGGAGAGCACTTCCTTATAGATCTCAAACTGCTCCTCCTCCGTGGGATAGTCCTCCCTTCCCAGGTAGAGAAACTCGCTCCGGAAAAGCCCTATGCCTCCCGCATCCGACTCCAGCACCTTCTCCACCTCTTCCGCGCTGCCTATGTTGGCATATATCTCCACCCTTCTTCCGTCACGGGTCTCGTTCTTAAGCCCCTTGAGCTGCTCCAGCCTTTCCCGGCGCTCTTTCTGCCTTTCCTCCCTCTCATGAAGCTCTGAAAGGGTCTCCTCATCCGGCTCCACATAAAGCACTCCCGAAAACCCGTCCACCGCACCCTGTTTCCCGTCATACTCCTCCTTCAGCTCCACCTGGGTCTGCACCAGGGCCGGGATGTTCAGGGACCGGGCCAGGATCGCCGTATGGGAGTTGGCTGACCCCCCGCACAGGGCAAATGCCAGTATCTTATCCTTGTCAAGCTGCATGGTCTCGCTGGGCGACAGATCCCGGGCTAACAGGATCACCGGCTCATCCCAGGACGCTTCCTCCTCCCCGCCTGCCAGAATCCCCGCAACCTGGCGGGAAACGTCCAGCACATCCGCGCTGCGCTGCTTCATGTAGTCATTGTCCAGCTCCGAAAACATCCGGGCAAACTGCTCCCCCGCAGTGCGCACCGCGTATTCCGCATCCGCCTTCTCCTCCCGGATCAGGCTGCGCACCGCCTCCAGGTAATCCGCATCCTCCAGCATCATCCGGTGCACCTCAAAGATCATGGCCTGTTCTTCCCCGGCCTCTTTCAACGCCTTCTCATACAGGCCCTCTATCCTGGCTTCCGCTTCCCTTCTGGCCTCTTCAAACCGCGCAAGCTCTGCCTGCACATCCTCCACTGTCCGTTTTGGGCCTGCCGTCTCTTTTCTGGCATAAAGGCGTATTTTTCCTGCCGCAGTCCCCTTTGAAACACTTTTTCCTGCATATTTCTGCATGTCCTGCCATCACCCCCGTCCTGTTTTCCGGCTGCTATTTCCTGATCCGCAGACAGTCGTCCCCCGGCTTTACATGTCCCTGAGCGATCCCCTCCACTGCGGTAAAATCCGGCGTATTGCAGATAATCATCGGCGTCATACAGTCATATCCCTCTTTCTCGATGGCCTGTATGTCCGCCTCAATCAAAAGCTCTCCTTTCTTCACCTGTTTCCCCGCTTCCGTTTTGATCTGAAAATGCTTTCCCTCCAGCTTTACCGTATCCAGACCAATATGAATCAAGATTTCCACTCCCTCGCTGGTTGTAAGAACCACCGCATGGCCGGTGGGGAAAACAGTACTCACCTCCCCGTCCGCAGGCGCAAAAACCTTTCCGTCCAACGCCTGAAAGGCGACTCCTTTTCCTAAAATCTCATCCCGGAAAGTGGGATCGCTCACCTGGGACAGGGGAACGCATTCTCCTTCCACGGGCGCTCCCAGTAAAATTTCCTTCTTTTTCTTAAAATCAAATAAGCCCATCCTCCATACTTCCCTTCTTTTTAGTTTGTTTTTCAAAGCTGACCGTCTGTTTAATCCACAGTGTCAGATAAATCTGTTCTTCCTCCGTCATCTCACACTGGTATTCTTTTTTCAAATGCTCTCTCACCTTCTGGGCTGCCAGATACTCCCTGCTGCAGTACCCTTTCACAAATTGATAGAATTGTTCATCCTCTTCCCCCTCCCCCGAGGGCATAAGCAGCATCCGGTAAGATAGAAACTTCAGATTGGACAGCAGGCAGTCCATACGAAAGGAATCCTCCGGCGGCAGGGACAGCTCCTCCTCCAGAATCTTTATGGTATCCCGGATCACATTTGTCACCCGCCAGGTATCCCGGACCTTTGTGTCAAACTGTGCATTTACCAGGTGAATGGCAATGGATGCAGCCTCATCATCCGGCAGACGGATTCCCGTATACTCCGCAATCAGGTCCAGCGCGTGCATGCCGATCTCAAACTGCTGGGGATAAAATCGTTTGATCTCCAGATAAAGCGCGTTGGAAAAATCCATTCCCTCCCGATACCGTGTGATGGCAAAGCTGATGTGATCCGTGAGCGTCAAATACACGTTCTGGCTCAGTCTGGTATTTAACTGCTCCTTGGCATACGCAATGATATCCGCCGACACCTGAATATTCTCCAGAGGAATATTTTCCAGGAGATTTTCAAACTGCCTGCGCACATCACTGTTTTCCAGACGGAAAATTTTTTCTACATCCGCCTCACTGACAGTCTGCCCCGGCCTTTTCTGAAAGCCGATTCCCCTTCCCATGACAATAATCTCATTGTGATCTGCATCCCATGAAGATATGACGTTATTATTGATAACTTTTCCGACTACCATACCTGCTCAACTCCTGGGCAGATCACCTTCTGCCGTCTTTTGTACTGAAAGCTGTCTATAGATAGAAAAAAACCAGGCTTTATAAACTGACCGGCAGCAAAACTGCTTAAAAGCAGCGTTGCGATCAATTTATAAAATCTGGTTTTGCCTGCCACACAGTAACAATCCATTCATCGTTGATTTGAACCAAACTTTAATCATGTATATAGCATATCAAAGGTACTACTGAAAGTCAAGATTCTTAGTTAACTTTGGCATATATTTACCAATTTTCATTTCTGTTTTTGTATGATTTGCCATGTATTTTTGTTTACTATCTTTTTTTCATGTAAAAAGCCACCAGCTGCCCTTTCTTTTTAAAAGAAACAGCCGATGGCCTGAGCTTTACGACAAGCTTGTCACAAATCTGTCGAAGGCTTCCTGTCCTTCCGGCGTTCTCTTGTAAACGCCTGCATCCTCCAAAACCTCCATGAACACCAGTCCAATCTCCTCCTGGATGATCTGGTCGATATTGGAGGCGTCGATCTGTTCATATTTGGGCTTAAATTCCTCCACCCAGTCCGCATGTTTTGCAAGAACCTGGTCTGCGCGCAGATCCGCTCCCGTAAGGATGGCCTCCTTTAACAGGGCCATTTCCTCCTTCAGGCGGGCGGGAAGCACTGCAAGTCCCATGACCTCTATCAGGCCGATATTTTCCTTCTTGATATGATGCAGCTTTGCATGGGGATGATATACGCCCAGAGGGTGCTCCTCTGTGGTGATATTGTTCCGAAGCACCAGATCCAGCTCATAAAGCTCCCCTCTCTTTCTGGCGATGGGGGTAATGGTGTTGTGGGGCTCGCCCTCCGTCTCTGCAAAAATGAAAGCGGTCTCATCTGTATAGCTTCTCCATTTTTCCAGGATCACATCCGCCAGGGCAATGATTCTGTCTGTATCCGCTGCCTGGAGACGGATCACCGACATGGGCCAGTTGACAATTCCGGCTTTCACATCCTCGTATCCCGCCACGGTAAAGCTTCTTTCCACAGGGGCCTTTGCCATGGCAAACTCATAGCGTCCTCCCTGGAAATGATCGTGGCTTAGGATGGAGCCCCCCACAATGGGAAGGTCTGCGTTGGAGCCCACAAAGTAGTGGGGAAACTGCTTCACAAAATCAAAGAGCTTGCAGAAAGCCGCGTGATCAATCTTCATGGGCACATGCTGAGAATTAAACACAATGCAGTGCTCATTGTAATAGACATAAGGAGAATACTGAAAGCCCCACTGGCTGTTGTTTATGGTCACCGGAATAATGCGGTGGTTCTGCCTTGCAGGATGATTTATCCTGCCTGCATAGCCCTCATTTTCCTTGCACAAAAGACATTTTGGATACCCGGACTGCCTGGCATTTTTGGCCGCCGCAATGGCTTTGGGGTCCTTCTCCGGCTTGGAGAGATTGATGGTGATATCCAAATCGCCGTACTTTGTGGAGGTGACCCACTTCTGATCCTTGCAGATACGGTATCTGCGGATATAATCGGAATCTCTGCTCAGCTTATAATAATAATCCGTAGCCGCCTGAGGAGACACATTCTCATACAGTTCAGTAAAGCGTCTGATCACCTCGCTTGGACGGGGCATCAGCATGCTCATGATCTTCGTGTCAAACAGGTCCCGGTAGACAATGCTGTTTTCCGTCATCAGCCCCTTTTCAAAGGCATAATCCAACATCCCCGAAAGAACCTCCTCCAGCTCATCCTCTCTCATTGTGACATCTGTGTCAGAATCCTCCAGCTCGTCTAGCCCAAACAGCTCCAAAAGCCGGTTGGTGGTAAAAATCACGTCCTCTTGGGGAACAAGGCCGGTCTGTACGCCGTAGGACACCAGTTTTTTGATATAGGTCTGAATCATTGCTCTCTTCCTCCCAGAATATTATGGTCTGCGCCAACGGGGCTGCCCATGGTGCTGAGCACCCGTCAGATGCGGCAGGGGCCGTCTCCAATCTCCACCACATAAAAGTCAGCGGCATATCCGATTTTTGCTTCATAGGCTCTGCCCACCTGTTCAATGAAAGCATCGATGGCGTCGTCCCGCACAATACTCACCGTGCAGCCTCCAAAGCCTGCGCCCGTCATGCGGGAGCCGATCACGCCCTCCACCTTCCAGGCTTCCTCCACCAGGGTGTCCAGCTCTATGCCCGTCACCTCATAATCATCCCGAAGGGACACATGAGAAGCATTCATCAGCTCTCCAAACCGCTTCACATCGTTATTCTTCAAGGCCGAAACCGCCTGAATGGTGCGCTGGTTTTCATAAACCGCATGCTTTGCCCTTTTTCTCCTCACATCGCTCCCTATGGCATCCTTATATTTCTCAAAGGTCTCTTCATCCAGATCTCCCAGGGTATTGATCTTTACCACCTTTTGAAGCTCTGCCAGCGCCGTTTCGCATTCGCTTCTGCGCTCGTTGTATTTAGAGTCCCCAAGACCTCTTTTTTTGTTGCTGCAGGCAATGACGATCTTGGCGTTTTCCAGCTTGATGGGCGCATATTCAAAGGACAAATCTGCAGTGTCCAGAAAAATAGCGTGATCCTTTTTGCCCATTGCAATGGCAAACTGATCCATAATGCCGCAGTTTACCTTATTAAAATTATTTTCGGAAAACTGTCCGATCAAAGCCAGATCCTGATTGCTTACCTCAAAACCGAAAAAGTCCCGGAGAATAAATCCCGTGAGCACCTCCAGGGAAGCAGAGGAGGAAAGTCCTGATCCGTTTGGAATATTTCCGTTCAAAAGAAGGTCCATGCCAAAGGGAATCTCCATGCCCCTTTCTCCAAAGGCCCACATCACGCCCTTGGGGTAATTGGTCCAGCCTGCCTCCCTGCTGGGAACCAGATCGTCCAGAGAGGATTCTATCACTCCCAGCTTTTCAAAATTCATGGAGAAAAACCGCAGCTTTCTGTCCTGCCTTTTGCGGGCTGCGCCATAAGTGCCAATGGTCAGCGCACAGGGAAATACATGTCCCCCATTGTAATCGGTATGCTCTCCGATCAGATTCACTCTTCCCGGCGCAAAGTAGGTCGCTGCCCCTTCTCCATCGCCAAAAACCTCCGCAAATTTCGCCAAAATCGTTTCCTTCATCCTACACCTACACCTTTCCGGCCCAGCCCAAGCGCCAGGCGCTAAGTCTTTCCTTATGTTTTCATTATACAAAAGGCAAAGGGAAATACCACATCATTATGTTTTTTGAACCTGTCAAAATGTTGTATTATGAGAAGCCAGTCCTCATTTTTGCTCCAGAAGCTGGGCGATGAGATGCTCTACCTCCTTAAGCTGCTCTCTTGTGCTCTCTCTGTGGCTTTCCTTCCGGTATCTGGAGGGAGACATGCCCCGCATGGCGTGAAAGGCCTTGGAAAAGACCACCGCATCGCTGTAGCCGCAGGAGAGCGCAATGCTTTCTATGGGATAATCCGTGGAGTCCAAAAGCTCCCTGGCCTTGGTGATACGGAAGGTGGTGAGAAACTGCTGAGGGGACATGCCCAGATAGCTTTGAAACAGGGTGTAAAGATAGCTTCTGTTAATACACACATATTCCGCCACGTCCGTGACCTTTATGGGATTACAGTAATTGCTCTGAATAAAGGACACCGCCTTCTTCACATACTGATTTCCCTTGTCCTCCTCCTCCCTGGCCACCACCCCCGCATTTTCGGCAATCACAGACAAAAACACGCCCAGCAGGCCGTTGCGCCGCAGATCGTCCGCCACGCCAAAGGTATTGTGCTCCATCATATCCCTCACAATGGAGTACAGCTCCTCGGACTTATCGCAGGCAAAGATGGG
This sequence comes from Candidatus Acetatifactor stercoripullorum, assembly GCF_944382095.1. Lineage (NCBI taxonomy): Bacteria > Bacillati > Bacillota > Clostridia > Lachnospirales > Lachnospiraceae > Acetatifactor > Candidatus Acetatifactor stercoripullorum. The sequence continues at coordinate 21,193 of NZ_CALWMU010000014.1, read as the reverse complement.
ATGCCGTCCCGACAGCCCCATTGCGTTTAAATATTCCTCTGCCCTGCTGCCCGCAAAGCCCACCCACAGATAGCTCCAGGGCTCCTTTTCATCCGCCTGATAAAAGGCCAGCTCATTGGGCTGTATAAGAAAGCCGTAGCCTGCCTCCAGCCGGTATTCCTTATCGTGAAACTTAAAAATGCCTTTCCCACTGAGCACATAATGAATCAGATAGTGGGGCTTGGAGGCCGGTCCAAAGCTGTGCAGACTCTGGGTTTGAGAACAGCCGCAGCAGTTTACATACAGGCTTCCCACCTTATCATTTTCAAAATCCAGCTTAAACGCCTTCTCCATCAGCGCACCATTTCCTTTTGTTCCAGATCCGCCTGCACCCTTTCCAAGTCAGCCCGGATGGATAGCTTCTGGGGGCAGGCCTGCTCGCATTTCCCGCATTTGACACAGTTTTTGGCCTGTCCCTTTTCTCCGATTTCCACCTCCCAGGCATGCTTTACCATATTGTAATTCTGATAGATATGGTAGGTGTTCCACGCCTTGAAGCATCCCGGAATATCCACGCCTGCCGGACAGGGCATGCAATAACGGCAGCCGGTACAGCCGTTGCGCACCCGGCTGTTTAAAATTTCCACCACTTCCTCCACAAGCTGTCTTTCCTCACCCGTCAGGGGATGGAAATCACTGAAGGTGCCCAGATTATCCTCCACCTGCTCCATGGTGGACATACCGCTTAAAATTACCTTCACATTGGGCAGGCTGCCCACCCAGCGAAGGGCGTAGGATGCAATGGATGCCTTTTCGTTCTGGCTCTTAAATTTCTCCGTGATGTCCTCCCCAAAGGAAGCCAGGGAGCCTCCCTTCACCGGCTCCATCACCACCAGGGGAATCTGCTTTTTCGCAGTCAGTTCATAGCCCTTCAGTCCCGCCTGTTCCCCGGCATCCATATAGTTTAACTGAATCTGGCAGAAATCCCAGTCCCTGTAATTCACAATCTCCTCAAACACCTCATAGCTGTCATGAAAGGAAAATCCCAGATACCTGATTTTGCCCTGGGCCTTTAGCTGCTCCAGCCGCTCTATGCAGCCTATTTTTTTCATGGCCTCCCACCGCTCTTTATCAAGAGCGTGCATCAGATAAAAATCAATATGATCCGTCCTAAGCCTGGAAAGCTGCTCCTCAAAAAGTCTGTCAACATCCCCGGTCTCCTTCACCAGCCACACCGGGAGCTTAGTGGCAAGATAAAAGGAATCCCTGTCATATTTCTGCAGCACCCTTCCCACAAAGGGCTCGCTTTCTTTGTTATGATAGGGATATGCCGTATCAATGTAATTTACGCCCCCCTTGATGGCTGTATCCAGCAGCTTCTCTGCCTCCTCTTCGTCGATCCTTCCCTCTGCCGTCACCGGAAAGCGCATACAGCCAAAGCCTAGCAGCGAGGTTTCAATTCCCAGCTTTTCCAATTTTCTCTTTTCCATCATTTATCATCTTTCCTTTCATTCTGCCGCGTGAGCGGCTTTGTAATCAAAAATCCCGCCTTAAAGCCCTCATAGGCGAAGGCCTCTTTATACTGTGCAAGCTCAAACAAGGTAATGTCAGGAAAAACTGCCTTCCCAGAGGCCAGCGCCTCCAGGGCCGGTGCAAAGGGGCCGCAGCGGCTTCCCACAATACTGATCTCATTTACGGCGATCAGGCTCATGGGAAGGGTGGTTTCTCCGGCATAGGTGCTTTTTAATACAATGGTTCCCTTTTTCCGCACCATTTCAAGGGCCTGCCGGATTCCCGAGGGGGAGCCTGTGGCCTCCACCACGATCTCATAGCCCTCCTTCTCCCAGTTGGTGCTCACCTGGGCAAAGGGCTCAAAAAGCTTAAGCTTCTCGGGATGCTTTCCGATGACAACAACCTCCTTTCCCACCGCGTTCATGGCCTGAGCCACGCAGTAGGAGAGCCTGCCGTCCCCGAGAATGGCTACGTTTTTCTCCGGTGTGAGGGTGACCTGAGTCATGATCTCAAAGGCGGCTGCAAGGGGCTCCGTGTAAATGGCCGCCTTGGTGGCAAGCCCATCTGGCACCACATGAAGCAGCTTTGTATCAATGGTCATATATTCCCCAAAGCAGCCATCCTTTTGGTGCATTCCCAGCACTCTGCGGCTGCTGCAGTGGGTGGGCCTCCCCGTGCGGCAATAGATACAATGTCCGCAGGAGGCGTTCAGCTCTCCCACCACCCGCTTTCCTGCCAGCTTCGGGTCGGGGGAGCTTTCCACCACTCCCACAAATTCATGACCCATGATGCCCTGAAAATCCGGCCTGTAGCCCTTTAAGATTTCCTTGTCCGTGTTGCACACCGCAGCCATCAAAATCCGCACCAGGCTTTCCCCCGATTCTGGGACCGGCATAGGCAGATCCTCCCGATAAGCCGCTTCTTTTCCGTCAAAATAAATTCCTCTCATCTATAACCCTCCTGATCAAATTCCACCCCGAAGGCTTTGCTGTACCCGTTTATTTTTTCCAATATCCGCAAGGCCTCCTGTCCCTTTGCAGGGGTTGGCTTAAAGTCATTTCTGCTGCTTGTGGAGCTGACAGAGCAGGGAATCACCCGCACAGAGGATTCCTCCTGCTTTTCGCCATCTACAAAGGTAAAGGTCTGCTGAAAGATCATACAGTCCTTATCCGTCGGATTTCGATTGGCCCCAAAGCAGAAGTTGCCCAGGCTGTACACGATATATTTTCCCTGGTACTCCTCAATTCCCTGAAGCACATGGGGATGGTGTCCTATCACAAGATCCGCTCCCCAGTCGATACACTTCTTCCCCAGACTCTTCTGATAGTCCTCCGGCTCGTATTCTCCCTCCACGCCCCAGTGGCAGCACACGAGAATCACATCCGCCCCCTGCTCTTTCAGTCCTGTGATCCCCTCCTGTATGGTTTTTTCCACGGCAGCTCCCTGGGAGACCTCATTTACAGACACAATTCCGATCTTAATTCCCTTCACCTCGTAAATACCTGTATTTTCCTCAAAGGCGTAGACGATGCCTTCCTTCTCAAGGGCCGCCACCGTATCATCGCTTCCCTGTGTCCCATAGTCCAGTCTGTGATTGTTTCCCATGCTCACAGCCTCCACGCTGCCCCTTGTGAGAATCCCCGCATAACCAGGGTCTCCCTTGATACTGTAGACCTGTCCTTCCCTGGCATTCTCCGAATCCGTCAGCGGCCCCTCCAGATTCACGATGGTCATATCGTCCTGGCTGAAAATATCGTATACATTTTCAAAAAAGTAACTGTCGTCCGCTGCCTGATCGTAGGCCTGTCTGAAGGAGTAGCCGTAATCCTGCTCCTTGTGATTGCCCAGGGCCGTATCTCCTGCGGCAGAAATGGTGATGGTCACAACCTCGGGGCCGTCCGTTTCCTCCAAGGCTGCATTTCCTCCCTGCTCCACCCCTTCTTCTGTGCTAAGAGAGGTGGTCTCCTGGACGGGAGGCACTTTGTTTTCCTCGTTGTACTCTTTTTCCTCGTTTTCCTCTTTGTTATCCTCTTCGTTGTCCTCCTGGGCGCCATACCCGCCGATGGGCTGGGCCAGGTCCTGATAGCTGACGGCGGGCACCTGGATGGAAAGGTCGTCCCCGCAGGCAATCAACGCTGTCATAACAGCTGTGGGGAAAAGCATCCCCAAAAGCAGTCTCCGCATTTTCCTTTTGCGTCTCATATACTCTCCTCACATCCTGCTCCGCTCCCAAAACGGGCACGGAAATTCTGCTTATTTTTATTTTAGCACGCCCCCTTTCGCACTACAAGTTGAATGTTTTTTGCCCCTTGAAAAAGTCAATTTTCAAGCTCCTTGAAGGAAACGCAGAAATATTATATAGTGTTTTTAAAGCAATGATCCGGAGGGCACACGGTCAGTTAGGAAGAATGAAAAAGCGAAAGGAGCCTGTTATGGAACACGGAAAAAATAAAATTCTTGTGGCCGACGACGACAAGGAAATCAGAGATATCTTATCTATGCTTTTGACACAGGAGGGCTATGAGGTTGTGCTGGCAAAGGACGGCAGGGAGGTTTTGGAGAAAGCGGAGGAAACCATTGACTTATATCTTCTGGACGTAAGTATGCCTGCCATGTCCGGATTCTCCGCCGGCACACAGCTGAGAAAGCGCTTTATGGCCCCGATCATTTTTCTGACGGCGTATTCCGAGGAATCTGACAAAATGCTGGGGTTTTCGGCCGGTGCAGATGATTATGTGACAAAGCCCTTTTCCAATGCGGAGCTTCTCATACGGATCAAATCTCTGCTGCGCAGGGTTCAGCAATACTCTCTTCCAAGCCCAGAGGCTTCGGGGAACCGGACGGGTCATTCCGGCAAAATTTTCTTTCGTGATCTTGTGATCGATCAGGAGAGCCAATCTGTGACCAAGGACGGGGAGCTTATTGTTCTCACCTACACGGAATTCAAAATACTGGAGCTTTTGGCGCTTCACCCCGGAAAGCTTTTTTCTCTTGATAATATTTACCAAAGCGTGTGGCAGGAGCAGGCAGTGGGAGATGAAACCATTATGGTGCATATTAAAAATATCAGGAAAAAATTGGGAGACAATTCCAGAACTCCCCAATATATCAAAACTGCCTGGGGAAAGGGATACTATGTGGAATAAAGCAAAGCCCTCCAAAAAGAGAAAGAAATTAAAGACGGAGCTGGTGGAGCTGATCTGTGCCAGCTTTTTGATATCCGCTTTTTTTTACCTGTTTTTAAGCTATACCTCCGAATCCCTTGCGGACACCTATCTGAGCGCCAATGGAATTGTCTTAGATTTGGCGACCCGGGATGTTCTGACGGCCTGGATGAAAACGATCTGCTTTTTTGCCTGCATCATTATTTTTATTGTAATTTTCCTGGTATTGTTTGGGCAGAAAATTGCATATCTCCTTACTATCATCGATGGAATTGAGCGGCTTCGGGAAGCAGAAATGGATTTTGAGATTGCGCTGGAGGGCAATGATGAGCTGACACAGCTGGCGGAAAGCATTAATTTCCTCTCCCGCTCCCAAAGAGAGCTCCAAGAGAAGGAGCAGGCCTTTCATGCGGAGCGGGAGGAGCTGATCCACAGTCTCTCCCACGATATACGCACACCGCTGACTTCCATACTTTCCTATTCTGAATATATGGAAAGCAGGGATACACTGACAGAGGAAAATTTTCGTGAATATCTTGGGCTGGTGAGAAAAAAGGCAGAGCAGATCAAGACCCTTTCGGAGCTGCTTTTGGGGAAAGAAAGAAGGAAACCGGAAAAAGTAGAAAATGGCCTTCTTTTCCTGGAGCAGCTTGCGGCAGAATGGTCTGATGGCCTGGAAGAAGGCTTTGCATGTCAGACCGATTTAAGCCAGTGCCAAAATTTTCAGGCATATTTGGATATCAATGAAATGAAGCGGATTTTCGACAATCTTCTCTCCAATGTGGAAAAGTATGCGGACCCCGCAGACCGGGTGAGCCTGCTGATAGGAACCAAAGATGGGCTTCTCACCCTCATTCAGCGCAACAAAAAAAGCAAAATCCTCCATCAGGGAGAAAGCTTGAAGCTGGGGCTAAAAAGCATTCAGGGAATCGCCAAAGCTTACGGAGGTTCCATGGAAATCAAAGAGGACGCAGACAATTTTGAAATTACAATACAAATCCCACTGCGGCAGGAGCTTTAGAATTCTTCAGAATTCTCTTTTAAATTTCTTCAAGTCTTCCAGGTATCCTATTGGTATCAAAAGAGAAAGCGAGGAAACAAAATGTTAGGACTTTATTTTTTAATGTTTGTGGCAATGAGTGTCATCAGTATTTTAGGGATATTGCTTTTATTTCTTTTAAAGAGTGAGCAAGGGAAAAAGGCTGTCTTTTATTTTCTGGTCTTTTGGGGCATGGCGATCGCGGTGCTTGGCGCCACGAGCCTTCCCTCCAATTATATTGCAGAGCAGCTGATTTCCTGGGCCTTTGGTCTTTTGAGCATAGCGGCCCTGCTGATCCGGCTTCGCGCCAAAGAAAAGAGCCTTAGCCTGACGGCGCATATTCTGGTGTCCATTTCCGTGGCTGCCGGAATGCTCAAGCTCTTTTTCTTCTAGCACACGGCCCCCTGAAAACCCTTGGCATCCTGGATTTTCAGGGGGCTGCAGCGCATCCCGGATTATGCTGCTACATCCGTATTTCGATAAACAGACAGATACAGGCCAAGCAGAGTATAGCAGACAGCGTTTGCCGTCCATCCCGGAAACAGGAAGGGAATCACTGCCTCGCTATAGGGTATCAGGCCAAGATTGCACAAAATATGAAGCACAGTGGGCAGAAACAGCCCCAGAAGGCAGGCTGCTCCCAATATCCCGCCAAATACATTTTTCTGTTTTTTCACCCCGGACGCCATCTGTACAAACATGACTGCCAGTCCGGCCACCGCAAAAGCCGCCGCCACAATTCCAAATCTTTCCAACAGCAGAAGAAAAGCCAGAGCTCCCTCCCAGGGAAAGGACATGTCCTTTCCTCCCACCATCTGCAGATTCTGCAGAATCTGGCGTATTCCCTCCACAATATAAGAGCTCTCCCAGCCCCCATTCCATAAGGCCTCCAGTCTGGCTGCCTGATAGGTATTTCCCTGTTTCAAAATGTACCAGGCAAAAGCACAGACGCCCCCGCCTGCCGTCAAAAGCAAAGTCCCAAAGCCGGAAAATGGTGAAATTTCAAACCATCCCTTTGCCACACAGAAGGAAAGCAGCAGGATACCTGCAAGCCCCATTGTCATCACCGAAAAGAACCGGCCGGTGCAAAAAAGGAAAACCAGCGCTCCCGCCGCCAGCCATGCAAGGCACAATAACAGGCCAGGCAGACGCTTTTTCCGGTAATGATAAATGACGCCCCCATAAGCCGGAAGAAAAAGAGCAAGCAGCAGGTACTGGATGAGTTCTGCCCCTCCCTCTCTTCCTGCAATCCTCTCTACCGGAAGCATAGCAGCCAGGAGAAACACAATCCATACCGTCAAGGGTCTTCTGCAAAGCCAGGTATAATCCACAAACAAAATTCCCGTCATAAGAACCACTCCCAAAAGCACAGGAAGTGCAGTGAAGGCTGCGCCCCTTAAGGTCCATTCCCCATTTCCCTGGGCCATAACCAGCATATTCTGCAAAAAGCAGGCAGCCGGGGAAAAGATGCCCACCAGCGCAAGCACCTTTACATCCATTCTGGGCCTGTGGATGCGGTCCATCTCTCTGCCCACCTCCACCGCGTCCCCCATCTGTCTTACTGCCGCAAGCTCTGCCGAAGCCTCATCCATTCCCGTCTCCACATAGGCCTGTTTTTGATCCGCAATATGGTCTGCAAGCTCCTTCGCCACCATCGCCCGGGCTCTTTTACAGCGCATCTGTGCCGTGACCACGGCTATATATTCAGACAAATCCATAGCCGCCACCTCCGATGACTCCTCTGACTCCCCGGGAATATTCCTCCCATTCCTTTTGTTTGGCCAAAGACAGCTTTTTCCCCTCCTTGGTAATGCTGTAATACTTTCTGGTCTTTCCTCCAGCTTCCCTTTCGTAGGATTTTACAAGTCCCTTGCTTTCCATGGCATGAAGCAGAGGATACAGGGTGCCCGCCTTTAATTCAAAAACATTCTCAGAACGTTCTCTTAAGGTCTCTATCATTTCATATCCATATAAATCCTTTTCCTCCAGCAGCTTTAAAAGCAGCATAGTCATACTTCCTGAAACAAGACTTTTGTCAACCGCCATTTTTCTTCTTCCTTTCCTGTTTTTTAATCATCATTTTTGACATAGATAGGCTGCCTATATACTACTTACAGTATATATAGGCAGCCTATCTATGTCAAGTGCCTCTATTCACTTTTTACAAGCTGTTACAGCTGCTTTCTTCAGGCAATTCCCTTCTCTGTACGTATTACCTTCTCTTCAAAAGCTTCCTCTCAATGGCCTGATACAAAACCATCACAATGACAGCCTCCGCCACAATTCCCAGAGTACAGAGGCTGCTGACGATTCCCTGGGTGGTCACCATAAAATAAATGGTGATTTCCGCAGCTATGCCAAAGCCAATAATCAACGCCCCGCAGAGACGATTGTATTTCTTTACGTCCGTCACCTGAATGGGCCGCTTATTAAACACCTTATTTCGTTCCTCCGCGCAAAAGGTTCTGACACCCAGCATAAGGCAGATCACACCTACAAACACAAACAAAATGGTAGCCATCTTCCGCTTCCTCCTTTACTGTGCGCTCTCTCCATATATATTTTCCCGAAGATAGGCCTTATTGGCTTCAAAGTCTACCTCTAAAACTGCCATCTGGCGGATCGTGGCGTTGGAGTAGGTTCCCTCTAAGGGAATGCTGTTTTGTATGATATCGTAGCTTAAAAGCTTATACGCCATGAGGCTTAAGCGGAAGCATTCTCCCTGGGTCAGATTGGTTGTGAGATTGGGCATCAGGCCGCCCATCAATTCACCGGGATTGGTCAAAAGGGCAGAGGGTAGCTTCCCGATCACAGCAGAAAGCACCTTTCTTTGTCTCTCCGTTCTCCCAAAGTCCGTTCCCAGATATCTGTTTCTGCAATAGGCCAAAGCCTGAGGCCCGTTTAAATGCACCAGCCCACTCTGGGAGGTATCCATGTAATCCGTTCCCTCCGGACGGCCTAACAGCATATTATATTCCACCAGATAGCCGTTTACATATTCGATTTCTTCGCTGGTCAGCTCCAGGTCCACACCCCCCACAGCGTCCACCAGATTTGCAAAGGCTTCAAAATTTACCAGCACATAACGGTTCACGGTAATGTCAAAATTCTGCTCGACGGTCTCCATGAGAAGCTCCGCCCCTCCAAAGGAATAGGCGGCGTTGAGCCGGTTATTGTCATGTCCCGGAATTTCCACATACATATCACGAAGCAGAGAGGTCATATAAATTTTCTTTGTTTTATTGCTGATGGAAAGCAGAATCATGGCGTCCGAGCGTCCGTCCTCGCCGTTTTCCCGGGAATCATTTCCAATCAGCAGAATATTGACTACCCCTTCCTCCTTCATGGGCTGTGCAGACACCGATTCTACAGGTTCATAGTTCATCTGGGCATAAACCGCGCCCACCGCCAGATATAAGCCTCCTGCCAGAAAAACCAGAAGCACCGCAACGGTGATGAGAAATTTCTTAAGACCTGACCTTTTCTTTTTTCTCTTTTTCTGCTTTCTCTCTGCGGGCTGTGAGGCTTTGCCCTTTGTCTCCGTCTGCGCCTCTTTTTTGCGGGAGCTCTTTCCTGCTGCTTTGGCGTTCCCTCCCGATGCTTTGGCGTTCTTTCCCCCGGATGTCTTGGAGCCTTTTTTCCCCTGACCTGCAGTTCTCTGGCGCGTATCCCGGGAATAGGTTTGTGTCTTTCTGTCTCTTACAGGCTCCCCGCTGTCCCAATCCTCAAAATAATCCTCTGTGTTTCTTCTGTTGTCCTGTCTCCTGCCTCTGTCTGACGAACCGATAATATCAATCTCCTTTTCCTGGTTTTCTTCTTCTCCTATGGTAAAAAGCTGGGGCTGTCTGCTTGTGCCGCCTGTATCCTTTTCATCCTGCATTTCCTTAAGCTCCTGCTGCAGAAACGCTTCCAGCCCTTTTTGAATCTGCTCCATCTCGTTTATGGAATCTCTGCCTGAATCCTTATTTGTAAAATCCTTGCTCATCCTATCATCCTTTTTATGCTGAGAAAGGCTGCAGAAGCCAAAAAGACCTCCTGCAGCCGGTTTTCTTTTCTGGCGATGCCTTCTGCGTCTTTAAGAATAACATATCTTTTCCGCTTCGTCACCAGACAGACCATAAAATTTTCTTAAAAAAACCGAAAATCATCCCGCTCTCTACCGCGCGCTCCCCAAAATCCTGATTTTCAGCTTCTCTCCCTGATAGCGCACAAAGTGCTTGTGAATCACAATCAGCGAAATTCCCAGACAGCCGGCCACAATGCTCTCCATGGGCACGGTGCACAGCACTCCTGCAAAAAACAGCAAAAAGGTAATCACCGACCGGAAGAAATGGGGCTGTATGATAATAATAAGTGAAAATCCCAGGTAAAAGGCCGCCAGCAAAAGCACCGGCGTCCAGATGGGGAGCAATCCCAGCAGTACCCCAAAGGACACCGCAATGGATTTTCCGCCCTTTTTCAGGTTCCAGAAGGGATAGGCGTGACCCAAAACCGGCGCCGCCAGTATCAATGCAAAGGCGCTTCTTGCAGGGTCTACCGCCCCAAAGGCAAGATGCACGGGGATAAAGCCCTTTAAAAGCTCCAGACAAAGCACCAGAATTCCCATAGGCACCCCCGCGCATTTAAATACATTGGCCGTCCCCGGATTCCCATCGTCGCTTTCCTTTGTCACATCCACCTTTTTGAAATATTTGGGAAGCAGATAGCCATACAATACGCTTCCCGAAAGATATCCTGCCACTACAAATAAAATTTCTCTTGTCGTCACTGCTTCCTCACCCCTGTAACTGTGCCAGCTCCCGTAACAATCCGTAAATTTTGTTCACCGAATCCGGCTTCACATTCCTCTCCTGGGCCTGTATCATATCCTGTCTGAGCTTTTCTTTTTCCAACAGCTTTCTGCCGGCCTTCACCTGTCCAAAAAAGCTTCTTCTTCCCACAGACATGCCTCTGGACTGGAAAAACTCCAGATTCCGGTTTTCACAGCCCGGTATGGGCTTGGTATGTACGATGGGAATATGCCGCACCGCAGCCTCAGTACTGCTTAGGCCTCCGGGCTTGGTAAAGATCACATCGCAGGCCGCCATATAATCCGCCACCTGATCCGTATACCCTAAAATCTTTACGCTCTCTCTGCCGCCCAGCTCCTGAGCCAGTCTATCCTTGAGCTTTTGGTTATTGCCGCAGATTACAATAATTTCTTCCTTTTCCATCAGCCGTCTTGCCAGCTCCAGCACGAAAATCTGTATCATGCCAAAGCCCATGCTTCCGCCCATCACCAGATAAATGCGATGATCCATTGCAAGCCCCAGATTCTTTCTGGCCTGGACCCTGTCCGGCCGCTCTAAAAATGCCAGGCGCACCGGGATTCCCCAGGGAAGCAGTTTTTCCTGCGGTATGCCCCGGTCTGTAAACTCGCCCCTCAGATCCTCGTGAGGAATCACGTAATAGTCACAGTCCGTCTCCTCCCAGAAAGGAATGCAGGTGTAATCAGTACACACCGCCACCACGCTCTGGGCAAGCCAGCCTTTTCTTTTCATATAAGTCAGGGTTTCCGCCGGATAAAGATGGGGCGTCACAATTACATCAAAATCATTTTCCTCCAGATAGCGCCGCAGGCTTTTTGCCACCAGCGCACAGGCAAAATACACAGGAGATTTCCTCTTTGGAGAAGAAATCAGGCCCCCCAGCTTATAAACAAAGCCAAACAGACCGGGAACACCCTTTACCACATTGATATAGGTCTGGCTGACCGCCCTTGACACTCTTTTTCCCTTTAAAAGCATCATATCAAGCATCACAGCCTGATCGCCTTGTTTTTCCACAAATTCCTTTACCGCCCTGCCAGCCGAGTTATGTCCCTCGCCGGTATCGCAGGATAAAATCAAAACCTTCATCCCTCATCCCTCGTTTGTCTGATTCCCAAGTATCATACATCTTACCACAGATCGCTTTTTTTTACCAGATGCACTTGCTAAGTGTACAAATTTGATATTATAATGCTTAACAGTGATAAATTCTCAAAAGGAGTATGGGGAAATGGAGCCTACTGTCAGTATCATTGTTCCGGTCTATAATGGGGAAAAGTACATCAGGCGCTGTGTGGACAGCATTCTTCATCAGGAGTATACAGACTATGAGCTTTTGCTTACAGATGACGGAAGCACGGATTCCTCTGGAAAAATCTGTGACGAATATGCCGCCATGGATTCCCGGGTCCGGGTGTTTCACAAGCCCAATACCGGCGTTTCAGACACCAGAAATTATGCCATGGACCGGGCCAGGGGCACGTATCTGCAGTTTGTAGACAGCGACGACTGGCTGACTCCTGACGCTACTAAGCTTTTTGTCAGGGCCGCAGCAGAGCACCACTGCGATATGGTCATCGCCGATTTCTACCGTGTGGTGGGGAAACGGATTTCCCACAAGGGGGATATCGAGGAGGAAGGGGTTTTGGGCAGAGAGGCTTACGCCGCCCATATGATGGCAAATCCCGCAGATTTTTACTACGGCGTACTGTGGAACAAGCTTTACCGCCGGGATATTGTAAAGAAGCATCAGCTTCGCATGGACGCAGCCTTAAGCTGGTGCGAGGATTTCCTGTTTAATCTGGAATATATTTACCACGCCAAAACCTTCTACGCCCTTCAGGCTCCTGTATACTATTATGTAAAAACGGAAGGCTCACTGGTCAGCCAGGGCATGAGTCTGTCTAAAACCATAAAGATGAAGCTTTTGATGTTTGACTACTACAACAATTTTTATAAAAATATTCTGGACGAAGAGGAATACGAAAAAAACCGCCTGCAGGTTTACAGCTTTCTGGTGAAGGCTGCCACGGACGGTCTGGTTCCCCTGTCCATTCTGCCTGGCTCTAAAAAACTGGGGGATGAGCGCACCGGCATTTTCTCCGGGGCAGTTGACAGCGACGGAATCATTATGGAAGCTTACAGAGAACGCAAGCTTTTAGAACGTTATATGGAGACCATCGCTGTTAAAAACGATCTGACCTTAAACGATGTAAAGGTGCTTTTTTATTTAAGCCAGTACAGTCGCTTTCAGAGCAGGAAGGAGCTGGCGGATTTTGTAAATCTGTCACGCCGCGCCCTCTCTGTAAGCCTTCAGCGGCTGGTCTCCAAGGGGTATCTGCGCATGGAAGAGCTTCGGGAAAAGAAGGCCGAAAGCAAGGGAAAGAAGGAGGTTTCGGACAAAATTCTCTCCTTTCAGTTCCTTCCCCCCTGCGACGGCATTCTGGAAGAATTTGCCACTGCCCAAAATGATTACGATCAGGTTCGTTTTCAGGGCTTTACCGAGGAAGAGCTGATCCGCTACGCCTGTCTCAATGAAAAAATAAAGGAAAATATCCGCAAAATACTCTAGGAGGCTTCCTCTCTTTCTTTTGCAGGAAGGCTTGCTTCTGTCTCCGGCAGATTTTCCATGCTTTTTAAGCTGATGGCAATGGTGGAGGTGTTGTGTAAAAGCGCGGAAGCCGCAGGCTGTATCACCCCGGCCGTCCCAAGGGCAATGAGACCGGCGTTAAAGCCTACAATCAGCCTGTAATTCTTCTTTATACGCCCCACCATAGCATTGCTGAGCAGTTTCAGCTTCACAATTCCGTACAGATTTTCTCCGGCTATGGTCACATCTGCAATCTCTCTGGCAAGCTCCGCTCCGTCGCTGACAGCGATACCCACGTCCGCATGGGAGAGCGCCAGAGAGTCGTTGATACCGTCTCCCACCATCACAACCTTCCGGCCAAGGGCCTTTTCCTTTTCCACATACCGGGCTTTATCCTCCGGCAGCACCTCAAAGTAGTATTCATCCAGCTTAAGTTTCCCGGCAATGGCCCGGGCGGTTCTCTCACTGTCCCCAGTCATCATGACGATTTTTTTTAGCCCCGCCTTTCTCAGCGCATCTACGACCTCCGCCGCCTCCTTACGCAGGGGATCCTCTATGCAGATCACTGCTGCCAGACGATTTTCCAGGGCCAGATAAAGATGGGAATACTCCTCTGGCAGCCTGTCAAATACCTGGTGCATATTTTCCGGTATCACGCAGTGCTCATCCTCCAAAATGAAATGATAGCTGCCGATCACTGCCCGCTTTCCCTGGATGGTGGTGGCAATGCCATGGGCCACTATGTAATCCACCTTGGAGTGCATTTCCTCATGCACAAGGCCTCTCTCCTTTGCAGCCTCCACCACGGCTCTGGCCATGGAATGGGGGAAATGCTCCTCCATGCAGGCCGCTATACGCAAAAGCTCATTTTCCTCCATTCCGTTGAAGGAAATCACCTTCGCCACGCGGGGACGGGCTTTTGTCAGGGTGCCTGTCTTGTCAAATACAATGGTGTCCGCCTCCGCCATGGCCTCCAGATATTTTCCGCCTTTTACGGCAATGCTTTCAGCGCCGGCCTGTCTGATGGCCGACAGCACCGTAATGGGCATGGCAAGCTTCAAGGCGCAGGAAAAATCCACCATGAGAAAGGAAAGAGCCTTGGTCATATTTCTGGTAACCAGGTAGGTGAGCGCCGTGCCAAGCAAAGAATAGGGCACCAGTCTATCAGCCAGGTGTTCCGCCTTGCTCTCCAGAGAGGATTTCAGCTTTTCCGACTCTTCGATCATAGTCACAATCTTCTCATACCGGCTTGCCCCGGCAGTCTCTCTGACGCAGATGGAAAGCTCTCCCTCCTCCAGCACAGTACCTGCATATACATAGCTGCCCGGTCCTTTTCTCACAGTGAGAGATTCCCCCGTCAAAGAAGCCTGATTCACCATGGCCTCTCCCTGAACCACCTCTCCGTCAAAGGGAATGACACTTCCCATGCGCACCCGGATTTTATCCTGCTTGTGCACATCAGACGCCGGAATCAGTATTTCCCCGCCGTCCTCCCTCACAAGCCACACCTTTTCTGTGTGAAGCGCCATGCTTCTGGCCAGGTCTCCCACCGATTTCTTATGAGTCCATTCCTCCAAAATTCCGCCCATGTGAAGAAGAAACATAATGGAGCCCGCTGTGCTCATATCCGCTCTCAGCATGCTCGCTGTGATGGCCACTGCATCCAGCACCGGCACCTCAATCCGTCTTTTCAAAAGCAGTCTTAAGCCCCTCCAGACATATCTGCAGGAGCGAAAGCCCGTGAGAATAAAGCTTAAGGGATAAGGCAAAAACAGCTTTTTTCCATAGTGGAGCACTATGGCAGTGACCAGTTTTTCCTGATAGAACCGGTTCATGGCCCTTCCGGAATTTTGGAAAACTTCCTCGGGAACCCTGGTTTTTTCATAGCAAAACCGCTGCAGCGCTTCTATCACCTGCTGTTTGCCTCTTTGATAGCAGATCACCGCATCCTGGGTTCTCTCATAAACCTTTGCCTTCTCCACAAAGGCAAGGCTTTCAAGATAGTACAGAAGCGTATCCGCCTCCCTGCAGCTCATACGCTTCTGTACCATATGGACGCGCAGGCGTCCCCTTCCTTCATGCTTAATTACAAACCTCATTCTTCTGCGCCTTCTTTATTGCTCTTCACAGTCTCAGAGGTATCCGCGTACTCCATTTGAGCAGCCTCCCTCTCCTCATTGATCTGCAGCGCATCCGCATAGATATCCTCACAGTTTTCCTGAAGCTTCGTCACTGTGTTCATCACACATTCTCTGGCTCTGAGGGCGGCAGCAGCACAGCTTGTATAAAATTTCTTGGCGTCCTTACTGGACAAGAGCTTGATTCCCGCAGTGCCAAAGAGAACTCCTGCCGCAAAAATTCCAGTTTTCTTTCCATCAAACTTAAATGACATATTGTTTCCTCCCATTTTAAAACATCTCCATTGAGAAATTCTGTTAAGCTAAACCTCAGCGTTTTACATTAAAGGCTCCCATCCCGGGATAAACTGCCGCCACCCCAAGGGCTTCCTCAATGCGCAGCAGCTGGTTGTATTTTGCCACCCGCTCTGTTCTGCTGGGAGCGCCTGTTTTGATCTGGCAGGTGTTTAACGCCACCGCCAAATCCGCAATGGTGGTGTCCTCGGTTTCACCGGAGCGGTGGGAGGAAATTGCCGTATAGCCTTCCTTGTGCGCCATTTTAATGGCCTCAAGGGTCTCTGAAACGGAGCCGATCTGGTTCAGCTTGATTAAAATAGCGTTGCCGCAGCCTAATTCAATTCCCTTTTTCAGCCTTTCGGTATTGGTCACAAACAGGTCGTCTCCTACCAGCTGTACCTTATCTCCCAATTCCTTTGTGAGAAGCTGCCAGCCCTCCCAGTCCTCTTCGTCCAGTGCATCCTCTATGGAGATAATAGGGTATTTTTCCACTAAGCCCTTCCAGTGGGCAATCAGCTCCCTGGAGGTAAACTGAAGCCCCGACTTAGGCAGTATGTATTCGCCCTTCTTTGTGCCCTTCCACTCGCTGGAAGCTGCGTCCATTGCCAGCATAAAATCCTTTCCCGGCTCATATCCCGCCTTTTCCACTGCCTTTAAAATATATTGGAGAGCCTCCTCGTCACTGGCAAGGTCCGGCGCAAAGCCGCCCTCGTCCCCAACAGAGGTGGCAAGTCCCTTTTCCTTTAACAGAGCCGCCAGCGCGTGAAATACTTCCGTACACCAGCGCAGTCCCTCCCGGAAGCTTGCAGCTCCCACCGGCATGATCATAAATTCCTGCACATCCACAGTGTTTGCCGCATGGGCTCCTCCGTTTAAAATATTCATCATAGGTACGGGAAGCCGGTTGCCGGAAACGCCTCCTAAAAACCGGTACAGCGGAATGTCCAGGGAAATGGCAGCTGCTCTGGCCGCTGCAATGGAAACCGCCAGAATGGCGTTTGCCCCCAGCTTCGACTTATCCTTAGTGCCGTCTGCCCGGATCATGGCCTGATCTACGGCGTAAATATCGGAAGCGTCCATTCCCGACACAGCTTCCCCAATCACCGTATTGATATTTTCCACCGCCTTGGACACACCCTTTCCAAGATATCTGGATTTGTCATTGTCCCGAAGCTCCAGGGCCTCGAATTCTCCTGTGGACGCGCCGCTGGGAGCCATGCCTCTCCCTGTGCTTCCGTCCGCCAAAGTCACCTCCGCCTCAACGGTAGGATTTCCTCTGGAGTCTATGATTTCCCTTCCGATTACCTTTACAATCTGCAGATCCTTCATTTTCTGAAATCTCCTTTCTGAGGGAACGCTTTCTGCACATCCCCGTCTTTATATCCCTTTTTAGGATAAAAGAATTTTTCAGGGAAATCAATGGGCTTCCGGGACCCTAAATGTTGAATTTTTCTCAGTATTACAGTATAATTTTAAATTAGCAGATTTTTGAACTTTTAAATGATTCTTACATAAAAGGGGGTTCCAGATGAGAAAACTTTTGATTAAGCCCGCCCTTTTTGCAGCGCGCAGCCGACAGTATTTTTCCATGTCAAAAAAGCAGATTGCGGATGACAATGCCATTTTGCTGCGTTACTGCTCCTGGGCATTCTGTATCTTTTTGCTGTTATACAGTATCCTTACCTGGATGTTAATGCCCAATAGGATTCTGATCTGGTGTTATCTCATTTTCGGCGCTGCCGCCGCAGGCTTTTTACTCTTTGCCGAACGCTGCTGCCGAGCCGCCGATAAATCCTATGGGGTGATTCGAAATGCCTGTATATTGTTTGTATGTACGATTCTCGCCTATGCTATCAGCATCAGCGTTTTCCCTTTTCCCAGCCAGCCGGCCATTTTCTTTCCCCTAAGTCTGGTATTGGTTTGTGTTTTGTTTATTCTGCCCTTTTATACCATGGCGTTCCTTCTTACAGGAGCTTTTTTTGTCTTTCTTGTACTCGTTCTGCTTTTTAAAACACCGCGCAGCATCAGCTATGATCTGTTTAGCGGTGTCACCGCCTTGATTTTAGTCTATTTTTTACTTTATATCATTACGGATCTGCGGCTGAGAAGCGGAGAGTCGTTAGTGAAGCTGGAGGTGCTCAACCGGACAGATCCTCTCACTGGTCTGCCCAACAGACGCTGGGCCTCCGAAAATATGCCTCCCTGCTTTCGCCGCTGTCAGAAAATGCAGCTGCCCGTTGCCGCCATGATGCTTGACATTGACGATTTCAAAAAATACAACGATACCCTGGGACATCAGGCAGGAGATACCTGCCTGAAAATCATCGGCGAAATCATACTCTCCTATTCCAGGGATCTGGGCATTCGCGCGGCAAGATATGGAGGCGAGGAATTTCTTTTCCTTTTGGGAGACTGCTCCAAGAAGGAGGCTCTGTCTGCGGCCTGGGGCCTGCTGGAGCGTGTGCGGGATCGCGCAATTCCCGGGCCAGACGGAAGCGTCACGGTAAGTGTAGGTGTAGCCGTTATGTTTCCTTCCATGGACAGCACCATGGAGGAGCTGATCGGCCAGGCCGACGCAGCTTTATACCATTCCAAGAGAATCGGCAAAAATCAGGTGACCCTGGCGGAGGTGGATTGAGAGGGGCAGTGCAGCTGTCTAGCTTTGAAACCATGCCTCTTTTATAAAACCCGCCAAGGCTGCGGGAGCGTCTATATTCACCTCGTGACCTGCATTGTCAATGAAAGACAATTTTGCATTTGGAATCAAGTCTGCCAGCATTCTTGCGGCATTTTGATTTGCTCTATCCTTCCGCCCGCAGAGAATGAAGGAAGGACAGGTTATCTCATGCAGCAGAGGCGTAAAGTCTATCCTCTTCATGGATGCTGTCAATGTAATCATATCTCTTTTTGAAAAGCCCATTTCGTAAAACATCTTTTGGGGCAGAATGCGGAATACCATATTCTGAACGGATAAAAGCAGTTTCGGCATTTTATATTGGGGAGCAATCAGCATGAGAGACTTTACTTTTTCCGGATGATTCAGGGCATACTGTAATGCCACAACAGCGCCCAGGGAAATGCCGCACAGGCATAAGGGCGTCTCCATGCGGTTACATTCGCTTTCAAATGCCTGATAGAGATTTTCGTATGTCATCTGTTTATCTCCTGCAATCGCTGCTAAACAAGGCCGATAAATTTGCACGTCTGTTGGAAGCTGGGCTGTTACCTGATCCCAGCTTGACGGAGTCTGCCCAAGTCCGTGTATAAAAATATAGCTCATTTTTGCCTCCCTTCCGAAGCGTTTTTGTGCTGAGGAACACGTGTGGAATCTCCAATTCTGCACCTCTATTCATACATTCTGAATGAATGTATATCAGGAAACAAAAAAGCCTTTTATTCAGGCATCTTCTTGTTCTATAGCTTTGAGATCTGGCAAATTCTTGCCTTTATAAGCCCTTCCAGCTCCTCGTCAATGATGGGAACTCCCATTTTCTCAAGCATTTCCTTAAAAAATAGAAACTTATGGAGCATTTCTTCCTCTGTTGCAGGAAAGATATTGGGATAAAGCCACACATCGCCCAGCAAAGGAATCAGCTCTGCGATTTCCTTGGGATATTCTGTCTGAATGGAGCCATCCGCAATTCCTTCTTCTATCAAATCCAGCCATAACGGCGTGAGATTCTGACGGTCAGATTTTATCATTTCTGCAAAGACACGGGGGTTTTTCAATAAAGGAAGCGCCTCCATATGAAGCTGCTTTTCCTGGGTATTTCGTTGGTTCAGCTTAACCGCTTCCCGCATTTTCTGTAATGCGTTCAAGTCCTTTTTCTGCTTCACAAGCACCAACGGATTATTGTCAGAAGAAAGTTTCTCACTTAAAGCGCAGATGATATCCTCTTTGGACTTAAAATGATGGTAGACCGCTCCCTTTGTCAGGCCATTCAGCCCGTCCACGATATCCTGGATGGTTGTATTTTCATATCCCTTTTCCAGAAAAAGGCGCCCGGATACCTCCAGTATCCGCTCTACGGTCACTTCCGGGTATTTGTTTCGTGCCACTTACTTGTTCTCCTGCTTATACATTCATTTGGTATGTTTATTATATACACCCGAATTTTGTTTGTCAAGATACGCAGGAGGGATATTCAAATTCAAAAGAGGCCTTGTCTGTTTGAAAAGAAAAAATTGTGCGGCCTTTTTTGCGGAAGCGGTAGAATGCCCGGCAGGCCGCGCTTTCATGGATTGTCCTCACCATATCCCCCTGGGACGGCGCCTTCAAAGGATGGGAAAAGGCCTTAATGAGCCTTGCCTCCAGCTCCAGATTTCCCTGGACAATACAAACCTTTTTATTTTGAATCCTTTCTGCTCTGGCTCCAAGATAGGTAGCAAACCGATACTCCCGCTCCATCCATATCACAACTCCTATAATACCGGTGAAATGTATGCCCATAATGGGAATATCCGCCACTGCCAGCATTAAAGACCCACCGGGAAAACAACATTGGGTCCAGATATATTTTTTCGGAAATGACACCCCTCTGTCTCCCTCCCAATATCCCCGGGCATTTTTAAACAAGTATTTCTCTCCATTAATAGATACGGTGCCATTTACCAAGTGCCCCATGCTCCACACTCTGTGGCGGCATTCCATAAAGGGCACCAGCGCAAAAGGACCCATAATATCATATTTCAAAGGAAGAAGAGAACCAAACTTCAGCTTCCCTTCCACAGTCACCTGTGCTGTATGCGCTGACAGCCGGATGCCCTTCTCACTAAATTGGTTTTTCCCGATAGAAATGTGTTTTCCCACACAGCGGAATTCATCTGCTTTATATGGAATCATCCAGGTTTCTTGATCTGTAATTATCTGAATGGAACAGGTGCGCTTTCGCCCTGTTCTATGATAAGCGGGTATCACTGCCAATGTCTGTGTGTCGGACTGACACTTTAAATACCATCCAAAAAAGAAGCCGTACAATTCTTTTCCCTCCACGAAAAATAATTTTTATTTTTCACTGATAGCATTTATTTATTCATTTCTCACGGCAAAATCCATCTCTTGTATCTATTTTTTCAGATTGAATCTGCGGATTTGGGGTGCTTTTATTATAAGAAGGGTTATCAATAATATTATAGAATATTTTTATATAAGAGAACACAATCAAAGAACGTGAAGCTATGCTGTGGAAGAGGTGTGAATTCTAATTTTTTCTTCTCGAAGGGAAATGATTTTTAATCATAATGAATAAGAAACAAGAAGCCACGCCTCTATAGGGGATTTTAATCCGCGCTCCCACGGGGGGAGCGACCAGACCCCTCAGAATAATCTACAAGCATTTTGTCATTTCAATCCACGCTCCCGCCAGGGGAGCGACGCTGAAAAATCAACGTCATACACCACAGTATAGTATTTCAACCCACGCTCCCGCGAGGGGAGCGACAATGAGCGCCCTGAATGTCCCAGAGGCAGAGATCATATTTCAACCCACGCTCCCGCCGGGGGAGCGACCTGTGACTGCGGCCAGAAGCTGGACTGGGGTGATATTTCAACCCACGCTCCCGCCAGGGGAGCGACACAGTACATTACCATCCGATAAAACAAATTTTGAGATTTCAACCCACGCCCCCGCGAGGGGAGCGACAGTGCATATCCGAGAGAGTGCTATTTTCAGTTAAATTTCAACCCA
>NZ_CALWMU010000013.1:0-66838 GCF_944382095.1 Candidatus Acetatifactor stercoripullorum | reverse complement strand
AATATCTGAATAAGACCTGAAAAAAGGAATTCAGAAGAGAGTGACAGGATATGAAGTTATTTACCTTTCAAAACTGCCCGCAGGGCGGTCTCCTTGTACGCCTCTCCCTGTTCTACCGTTCCCTTCGGCAGAACCCAGCCCTCATATTTGTTTTTATAATTCTTATACAGGAGCAAAATCTTTCCACGAAAAATCACCACGCCGCCGCAGCTTGTTGCTTCTATCATTGCAATTCCTCCTGACTGGTGTATTTTTCACTGAAATAGGTATCAAATATACGCTTTGCAATGGGCACCGCATAGTCTCCTCCCGAACCTGCCCCCTCCACGATTATGGTCACGCAGACCTCCGGGTCCTCTACAGGAGCAAAGCCGGTAAACCAGGCATGACTGTTTCCCTTTACAGTACCGTATTCGGCGGAGCCGGTTTTTCCTGCCGCCGTATATTGCAGACCGGAAAGCTTAGAGGCGGTTCCCTCTTCCACCACAGCAGTCATCAGTTCCTTTAAAAGGCCGGCTTCTTCCTCAGACATCAGTCTCCCATAGCTGTCTGGCTGGAAGCTTTTTACCACCTTTCCCTCAGCACTTTCCACCCGGTCTACTACATAAGGCTTGTATAAAATGCCGTCGCCTGCAATGGCGCTGGTGATCATGTTTAAATGGATGGGCGTGATCTGGGTTTTCCCCTGTCCGATGGAGGTCTGCATCATTTCCGCCGATGACATATCATCAGACACCAGCACAGAGCTTTGGGAATAGCTGAGGGTTAAGGGCAGCTCCCGGTTAAACAGAAGGCTCTCCAGAGTTTCCTCAAAGGCACTGCGGTCAAGTCCCATTCCGATATTTGCAAAGGAGGAATTACAGGATTTGGCAAAGGACGCCTGAAAATCCACCAGCCCGTGAACGCTGCCATGGTAGCAGCTGATCCGGCTTTCGTCCCGCTGATAGGAGCCGGTGCACTGAAAGGAATATTGATTATAGGTGTCCGGATTTTCCCGGATATATTCCAATGCCGTGACAATTTTAAAGGTAGAGCCCGGGGGATAGCGCCCCTGGGTAGCTCTGTTTAAAAGCACCGTGCTGGAAGAGTCGTTTACCAGATCGTCCCAGATATCCTGTATCTCATTGGGATCAAAATCAGGATGGGACACCAGGGCCAGGATTTTTCCCGTCTTTACCTCCGTCACCACAATGGCGCCCCGGTAAATGCTCAGCTGCTCGTCTGCAGTCTGCTGAATTTCCACATCAAGAGTAGTATATACATTATCTCCCGGATTCTTCTTCCCTGCAATATCGTTTGCCGCTTTGCTGGCAAGGGATATATTCGTATTGATCAGATAATAGTTGGCCAAAGCCTCCACGCCCATCCGACCCTGAGTGGAATAGCCCACAACATGGGAAAACAGGTTTTCATAGGGATAAACCCTGGTTTCCTCCTGGTTTCCATTCAAAACCGTCTCCGCCAGCACGTCCCCGTCCCGGGAATAGATGGTTCCCCGGTAATTTTGAGAAAGAAGCAGCTCCTGTCTGGAATTATAGCTGTTATTGATCATATCCTGCTTGCTGGTAGCCGTAAAATATATAAGATATCCCAGCATTCCCAGAAATAATGTAAAAAATAATCCTGCGGAAAGCATGATTTCCCTTTTGTTGCTCCCAAAATGTCCCAAGGCGCGGGAGGAACCCGACGGCTTTTTTTCTTTTGCGGTCTTATCTTCTTTCTGCTGCGCCATTTCGCCTTCCTCCTTCTTTCTTCAGGCGGATATAAATACCCTGAATAATGAAAAACATAATCATAGTCGTCATGACAGAGCTTCCGCCATAGCTGATAAAGGGCAATGTGACTCCTGTGAGCGGAATAAACTTGATGCCTCCTCCCACTGTGAGAAATATCTGAAAAATATACATAATGCCGATTCCATATACAATCATCTGATAGAAACGGTCGTGAATCTGCACGGCTATCTCCATCATCATCACAAAGCAGCTGATATACACAAGAATCAGGCATACGCCAAAGATGACTCCAAGCTCCTCGCACACGGCAGAAAACACAAAATCCGTATCTACATAGGGGATATCTGTAGGAGTTCCCTGTAAAAGCCCCATGCCAAACCACCCGCCGCTTCCAATGGCGAAAAGGGACTGGGTGATCTGGTAGCCCTGATTGTCGATATAGCTCCAGGGGTCCTGCCATGCCAAAACCCGTATCCGCACATGATCAAAGAGGAAGTAGGCCAGAGTGGCCGCCGCGCTTCCCCCAACGGCTCCGGCCAAAAGATACCAATAATTTTTTGTTGCGGCAAACACCACAAACACAAAGCCGATAAAAAAGATCAGTGCGCTGCCCAAATCCCTGGATACCACCAAAACCACCACATGGACGCCGGCCACAGCGGCGGTAAGAGCCACCCTTTTGAGGGAAATATCCTCCCATAGAGCCCCAGCCAGGAAAAACAAGAAAAGTATCTTTACAAATTCCGAGGGCTGGAAGGTAATGCCGCCTAAGGAAAAGGAAATTCTGGAGCCGTGGGTTACCTCTCCCAGAATCAGCACTGCGCTAAGCAGCACAATTCCCGCCAGTCCATAAAGCCAGACTATTTTTTTGAGAAATCGGATTTTGGAAAAAAGGTATGGAATGGTTAAGGAAATCATCAGGGAAATCATCACGATAATATACTGCCGCACCGCCTTCTGAAAGGACAGCCTGGATACAATGCAGAGTCCGATGCCTGTCAGCATACACATATTGTTCAGCAAAAGACGATTGATATTTTCATATAAAGTGCACACCAATATCAGCGCCGCCAGAAGAAATATCTGTACAAAGGCATAGAAAAACACATACTCCATTTCCCGGCTCACCAGAAAAAGATCCACAAAGCAGCAAAGCTGAATCAAAAACATGAAAATGTTCTGGCGCAGATAAGAGCCTTTTTGGTCCTCTTCGTCACGGTAACGGAATACCCAGAAGCACTCAAAAGTATAAAACAGCATGCAGACTGCAATAAAGTATTTGGATAGTTCAAGAATATATTCCTGCATTTTGATTCCTTTCCCAAAACCGCCTAAAGCACGCCGCGTTTTTCATGTCCGGTGGTGTACGTTCCAAAAGGCGGCGTATCCGCAGGGGAAGACAGATTCCCCTGCAGCAGCTCTTCAAAATAACGAAGGATTTGCAAAGCCTCTTCCCCCTTCTCTATGGTAAAATCAAGGCGGAAATCACAGCCTCCCATCCATTTGTCCATTTCCCGGCTGGGGGAATTTTCTAACTGCCGGGAAATTTCCCTGTGCAGAGAAAGGGGAACGCTGTTATAGATCAGATTAAAGCAGTGGACGCAGTTTTGCGCCACCGGAAAATGCTTTCCATAACGGTCAAGAAGCCAAACCGTCTCTTCCCTTCCTTTCACGCACCCTGTGGTGGTTTTAGAAACACAGTTGGCGGTAACCATCAAGGGAATATGGCCGTAAATTGGTTTTTCACAGCGGATTCCAAGAGAGTCTGCAAAAGAAACCAACGTACGCTGATCTTTCGCATTCAGCTCATAAGGCACACAGAAACCGTCCAGTGCCGTTTCTTTTACCAGGGCCTCCAGAGACCAATGATTAAAACAATAAATACCGGCATCTGTAAAAACTTTCCCTTGCCAGCGGCTATGGCCGCCTGCATGATCATGGTTTTGCATCAAAAAGCCAAGGGCCTCCAGAGAGCGGACCTGAAAGCCAGAAAAAATCTCTTCGTACTCCCGTGCAAGTTCCAACATAGTTTCCAGATAAGAGTGGTCTTCCCTTCGCAGAATGGGTGGAAGAGAAATAAAAATTTCGCTGTCATTTTTAAGCTGCCTGCACAGAGACAGTACCTGTTCCGGAGAAGAGCTGCTCTCCTCTTTCGGATGTCTCCTGCCTGCTGCTCCAAAAAGCAGATCGCCATTCACATAAAGGCGGGAAACACCCTGGGTTTCACCTGCCAGTTTTTCCAGCTGCTTTTGTGTGCTTACTGAAACGGACAGCCCAGGGGAAGCTAAGGAGGCCCCCTCCGGCAAAGGAGATTTGGCCTGGCTGCGCCAGGCAGCGGCAATCTGTTTCTGCTCCGGCAATTTTACCATTCTTTCTGCCGCTGCATATCCCCGTTTTTTTAAAACAGCCTCTTCCAGCTGCTGCACGGCCTTCCGTCTCAGCTCATTGATCTGCTTTAAGGGATAAAAAGCATCTGGACTGAGCCGAATTTCCATAGCAGGCTCCATGGACGATATCCCAGATTCAGTTTTGGAGACCGCATAAAAGCTGCTGTCTCCCAGCTTCCCCAGCTGCTTTTCGATATTTTCCCGGGTAATAGGATGCTTTTGGGCAGACTGTACCACTTCCCCCTGCACTTCCACCGTGGTATCTCCACAGGAAAAGGTTACACAAGCCGGTTTTCCCGCCTCAAATATGGCGCTAATCAAAACCGGCATCTGAAATGGCGCATCTATCCATTTCCTGCGGATTTCAGACAAAAGCGCCTGATCTGTGCCGCCATAAGCTGGGCTTTGCAGCGTAACCATTTCCCGGCCATTGCGTCTGTGGTAATAGCCCTCCTGCCGCCCTGTTCTGATATAAAGGGAAGAAAGGGCCTCCATGTCCCTTGGACTTACTTTGTAGTCTCCGCCCTTTTTACTGATTTCATAACAAAGATCAATATATTTCCGGTAAATGGCCGTCACCCCGGCAGCATATTCCGGCTTTTTCATTCTTCCCTCAATTTTAAAGGAATCAATGCCTGCCGCAATCAGCTCCGGCAGAAATTCGATGGTACACATGTCCTTGAGGCTTAAGGGATAGCATACCTGGGAACAGCCCTCCTTTGTCTGTACTGCGTAAGGAAGCCTGCAGGGCTGGGCGCATCTGCCCCGATTGCCGCTTCTGCCGCCCAGAATGCTGCTGAAGAGGCACTGGCCCGAATAGCAATAACACATGGCTCCATGGATAAAGGTTTCCAGGGCAAGGCCTGAGGATTCTTTCAACGCCTTCAGCTCCTCTAAGCTCAGCTCTCTGGCAGGAACCACGCGGCAGGCTCCCATTTTTTTCATCAAATCTGCCCCATAGGAACCGGTGATGGACATCTGTGTGCTTATATGCAGCTCAAGAGCCGGGAAATGCTCCCTGATATAGGAAAGAGCGCCTATATCCTGCACAATCACGCCGTCAAGCCCAGCCTCATAAAAGGGAAGCAGATAGTCAAACAGCTCCTCCATCTCCGCTTCCTTCATCAGCGTATTTACCGTCAGATAAACCTTTCTGCCGAAGAGATGTGCATAACGGATACACGCTGTCAGTTCCGCCTCCGTAAAATTGTCCGCATAGGCTCTTGCCCCGAACCGGGCGCCGCCCAGGTAGACCGCATCCGCCCCAGCATGTACAGCTCCGTAAAAGGCTTCTGCACTGCCGGCAGGGGCAAGGAGCTCTACTTTTTTTTCAGGAAATTGACCGCCTCTGTCCATGTAATACCTCAATTCAAATCCTTTGAAAGATTCCTTTTGCAAAAATTGTCGTAGAATGTAAAAGCTGCCCGAACACGGACAGCCTGCATTATTTTTCCTTTAACTCTGTTTCCAGCCGCACAATATTTTTAGCGTTTTCATTTAACTGTGCCTGCAGCGCCTTAATCTGCTTTTCGGCATTCTCCAGCTTGATCTGAGAGGAAATCAGCTCATGCTTCAGATCATACAGCTCCTTTTCCTTGCCCGCAAGCTCCTCCTCCAGCACAGAAATCTGCTTCTTTGCCTTGAAATAATCGTCGGCAACATTCAACTGCAGTAAAACACTCTGGGTATCCAGCGGCTGCCGTTTGAAGCTGTCTACCTTGCTGTATTCATTCATCTTATTGTTAATATAAGACGCTACCTTTTGCAAATATTCTTCGCTTTCGTATCCGCTTAAGGTAAAAACCTTGCCACCGATGATTACCTCGGTATCTGTTTTGGAAGAAGCCATGGACACACCCTCTCTGCTGCAAGCACCTATACAAAATATGCCAAAAATGATAAGAATCAACACAATATATATTAAGTATTATATATCATCTTCCAAACACAGGCAAGCACTAATTTGTCAAACCAAGGGGGCCAGTCCCAGATGGCGCCAGGCGCTTTCCGTGGCAACTCTCCCTCTGGGAGTGCGGTTTAAAAGGCCGTTCTGAATCAGATAAGGTTCATATACATCCTCAATGGTGCCGGCGTCCTCCCCGATGGCGGCAGCCAGGGTATCAAGTCCCACAGGGCCTCCGTTAAACTTTGTAATCATGGTGGTTAAGAGATTTCTGTCAATATGGTCTAAGCCCAGCTTGTCCACATCCATGAGATCAAGGGCGGTCTCCGCCACCTGCCTGGTGATAACGCCGTCATACTTTACCTGTGCAAAATCCCTCACCCGCTTTAAAATACGGTTGGCAAGGCGTGGCGTTCCACGGCTTCTTCTGGCCATTTCCCTGGCCCCCTCAGGTTCGATCAAAACCCCCAGCACCCCGGCGGAATGCAGAATGATCTGCTGCAGCTCGTCCGTTGTATAAAATTCCAGGTGGTGGATCATTCCAAACCGGTCTCTTAAAGGAGCCGTCAGAAGGCCGGCTCTTGTAGTGGCCCCCACCAGAGTGAATTTGGGAAGCTCCAAGCGCACGGAACGAGCCGAGGAACCCTTTCCAATCATAATATCAATGCAGTAATCCTCCATTGCCGGATAGAGAACCTCCTCCACCTGTCTGTTCAGCCGGTGAATTTCGTCCACAAAGAGCAGGTCTCCCTCCTCCAGATTGTTGAGAATGGCTGCCATCTCTCCCGGCTTCTCAATGGCCGGGCCGCTTGTAATTTTGATATGTACCCCCATCTCATTTGCAATAATACCCGCAAGGGTGGTTTTCCCCAGACCGGGAGGTCCGTAAAAAAGCACGTGATCCAGGGCATCATTTCTCTGCTTTGCAGCCTTTATATAAACCTTAAGATTTTCCTTTATCTTAGATTGACCAATATAGTCATTCAGAGTCTGAGGCCTTAAAGAGCCTTCTATTTTTACGTCTTCTTCTGTCAGATTGGTCTCTATCGTTCTCCTTGCCATGAAAGCTCCCTTTCTGCCCTAAAACATTTTTTTCAGCGCCGCCTTAAGCACAGCTCCGGACTCCATGTTTTCAACGCCTTCTATAGAATTTACCGCCTTAAGCGCATCTGCCTGTCCATAGCCCAAGGAAACCAGCGCTTCCACAGCCTCCCGCTTCTGGGGCGTGTCTGCACAGGCATTCTCCATGGCGCCGGCTGAAATCTCCATACGGATCAAATCTTCGTCCTGCCGAATCTTGTCCTTCAAATCCAGAATCAGCCGCTGGGCCGTTTTTGCTCCAATTCCCGGCGCCTTGGCAATGGCCTTGGTATCTCCCGACAAAATGGCAAACCGCAGCGTATCCGCATCCATGGACGCAAGAAGGGCCAGAGCGCCCTTTGGCCCGATGCCGCTTACGGTAATCAGCTTTTTGAAAAGTTCCAGATCTCCCTTGGAGAGAAAGCCATACAGCCAAAAGGCGTCCTCCCTCACACAGGTGTAGGTGTAAAGCCGCACCCGCTGTCCCAGACCGGGAAGCCTTGACGCTGTCTCGGGGGAAATTTTTATATTGTATCCAATGCCTCCCACGTCAAGAACGGCATTGTCCGGGGCGATATCCTCAATCCTTCCTTCTACATATGCGATCATAGCCTTTTCCTTCCAAACATATTTCCTATTCTAAAACTGCTAACCTGTTTCATTAAGTATATCACAATCGAACATATGTTTCAAGACTCTGTTTTCAACAATTTCCGGTACACCACCACAAAGCAGAGCAGATGTGCCAGGAAGGTCAGTCCCCAGCTGACAGGATAGGACCAGTACAGACACTGCAGCGTGGGAATCTCCCGAAAGACAGTGTAAATCCACAGAATCCGGAAAAGACAGGCCCCTGTCAGGGACACCAGCATAGGCATAACGGAATATCCCATGCCCCGCAGGGAACCCACCATCACATCCATCATGCCGCAGAGGCAATAGGTGGTGCAGATAATGCTCATGCGCAGCAGACCATAGGTGATTACCTCCGGCTCCGAGGAATACAGAAGCAAAAGCTTATCCCCTAAAAGGTAGGCTGCATTTCCAAAAAGCAGTCCCACCGCAATTACAAGGAGCTGACAGATGAGTAAAATTCTGCCGATGCGCTTGTAATTTCTCGCCCCGTAGTTCTGTCCCGTAAAGCTGATGGCCGTCTGGTGAAAGGCGTTCATGGAGGTATACACGAAGCCCTCTATATTAGAGGCTGCCGTATTCCCGGCCATGGCCACGGAGCCGAAGGAATTCACAGAGGACTGAATCAAAACATTGGAAACGGAAAACAGCGCCCCTTGCAGTCCTGCGGGCACGCCGATCTGCACCATCCGAAGCAGCTTATCGGGAACAATCCGAAGTCTTTTTAAGTCCAGCTTGTAATCACTATCCGAAAGCGCCAGACAGCGAATCACCAAAGCCGCAGAAATCACCTGAGAGATCACAGTTGCAATGGCTACACCGGCCACTCCCAGCCCGCAGACGATCACAAAGAAAAGATTCAGCACAACATTTACCACTCCGGCAGCAAACAGATAATACAAGGGTCTTTTGGTATCTCCCGCCGCGCGCAGTATGGCGCTTCCAAAGTTGTATGCCATGGTAGCCGGCATCCCTATAAAGTAAATCCGCATATAAAGCACGGCCTGGTCAATGACATTTTCGGGAGTTTCCATCAAAAGCAAGGCAGGCCTTGCAAGCAATACTCCCAGAAAAATCAGAAAGATACCGCTGACTAAGGAGGTGGCAATGGCCGTATGCACCATGTCCGACAATTCCTCCTTCTTTCCAGCCCCAAAAAAGCGGGCTGCAAGAACATTTGCACCCACAGACAGGCCAATAAACACATTGACCAAAAGATTGATCAAGGAGCTGGTGGAACCCACGGCAGCCAGGGCTTCGCTTCCCACAAACCGGCCCACCACAACGATGTCGGCCGCATTGAACAGAAGCTGTAAAATCCCGGAAAGCATCAAGGGAATATAAAACAGCAGAATTTTCCCAAACAATGGGCCGCTGCACATATCAATCTCGTACTTTTTTGCATTTTTTTCTTTTGTCATAATACTCCTCATTTCCAATCCTTGCCCGAAGCAATATTTTCCTCCCGACAGTATAGCACAAAAAAATCAGGTCTGCACTCTCAAAATAAGAAATGCAGACCCGCAGAGCATATTTTTTATTCTTTGCTGTTGATATAAGGAATCAGGCCGCCACAGGCGATAATCTTCTGCATAAATTCCGGAAACGCCTGTCCTTTAAAGGTGGTTCCCTTGGTGAGATTCCGGATGATTCCCGAATCAAAATCAACCTCCACCTCGTCTCCCGCCTCGATTCCGGCCGCCGCCTCCGGGCATTCGATAATAGGAAGGCCGATATTGATGGCGTTTCTGTAAAATATCCTGGCAAAGGTCTCGGCAATCACGCAGCTTACGCCGGCAGCCTTGATGGCTATGGGCGCATGCTCTCTGGAGGAGCCGCATCCGAAATTTTTTCTGGCCACGATCAGATCACCCTTTTTTACCTTTTTGATAAAATCCTTGTCAATATCCTCCATACAGTGGGCGGCAAGCTCACCCGGGTCTGAGGAATTCAAATATCTGGCCGGAATGATCACATCCGTATCCACATTGTCACCGTATTTGAAAACAGTTCCCTTGACATTCATTCTCTTTTTTCTCCTTCCAAAGATATTATGCTTCCAGCTGCTTGGGGCTGGCAATTTTTCCAAGCACCGCGCTGGCTGCCGCCACTGCCGGACTTGCCAGATAAACCTCAGAATTCACATGCCCCATGCGGCCTACAAAATTACGGTTGGTGGTGGAAACACATCTCTCACCCTCCGCAAGAATTCCCATGTAACCGCCCAGGCAGGGGCCGCAGGTAGGTGTGCTCACCACTGCCCCAGCCTGAAGAAAGGTTTTTAAAAGTCCCTCCTCCATGGCCTGCATATAAATGGACTGGGTTGCAGGGATTACGATACAGCGCATTCCCTTTGCCACATGCCTTCCTTGCAGAACCTCGGCTGCAGTACGAAGGTCCTCAAGACGGCCGTTGGTGCAGGAGCCGATAACCACCTGATCGATGGCAATATCCTCTTTAATCTCATCTATCGTGTGAGTGTTCTCCGGCAGATGAGGAAAGGCTATGGTAGGGCGCAGAGCGCTCAGATCAATGGTATATTCCGCCTCGTAAACCGCATCCTCATCCGCCGTATAAATTTTATAGGGGCGGCTGGAATGCTCCCGCATATACGCTTCGGCCTTTTCATCTACAGGGAAAATGCCGTTTTTGCCGCCTGCCTCTATGGCCATGTTAGCGATGGTAAAGCGGTCATCCATGGAAAGATAGGAAATGCCCTCTCCCACAAACTCCATGGACTGATACAATGCGCCGTCCACGCCGATCATGCCGATGATATGTAAAATCACATCCTTGCCGCTGACCCATTTTGCGGGCTTCCCCACAAGATGAAAACGGATGGCAGAGGGCACCTTAAACCACGCCTTGCCGGTAGCCATTCCGGCAGCCATATCCGTGCTTCCCACGCCTGTGGAAAATGCGCCCAGGGCACCGTAGGTACAGGTATGGGAATCTGCACCGATAATCACGTCTCCCGCCACAGTAAGCCCTTTTTCCGGAAGCAGCGCATGCTCGATTCCCATTTCGCCCACCTCAAAGTAATTGGTGATCTCGTGCTTTTTTGCAAATTCACGCACACACTTACAGTGCTCTGCGGATTTGATATCTTTGTTGGGCACAAAATGATCCGGCACCAGGGCGATCTTATCCTTGTCAAACACTCCCTGCACCTTCATTTTGTCCATTTCATGAATCGCCACCGGACTGGTAATGTCGTTTCCAAGCACCAGATCCAGCTTTGCCTCAATTAACTGCCCGGCCTCCACCTTGTCAAGGCCCGCTGCGGCAGCCAGTATTTTCTGCGTCATTGTCATTCCCATGTCACTTACCACAACCTTTCTACATATGACAGCCTTTTTCTTTCCAGCTGTTTTTTCCTTTACTGTTCCTATCATAGCATAAAAAATACTATTCTACAAATATGGATTGTTCATGGTTGCTATAACCAAAAGTTATATGTTACTATCATGGTATGCTTCAAAAACCAAATGTGTTTTCAGAGAAAGGACGCTTGAAATGAAAAATCAGCTGAATCAATATTACATTTTTTATGTGACCGCCAAATGCGGCAATATATCCAGAGCGGCAAAGCATCTGTATATCAGCCAGCCTGCAGTGAGCAAGGCCATATCCCGGCTGGAGGAAAGCTTTCATACCCCATTGTTTTTTCGAAGCTCCAGGGGCGTGGCCCTTACGGAGGAGGGGGAGCTTTTATACCGCCAGCTGGAAACCGCCTTTCACGCCATCCGCACAGGGGAGGAACAGCTTGTGGAAAAGGAGGCTGCAGGAGGCGGACAGCTTTCTATCGGAGTCAGCACTACCTTATGCAAATATGTTCTGCTCCCCTATTTAAAAGAATTTATTCGGGAAAACCCACATATCCGGGTTTCTATTTTCTGTCAGTCCTCCAATGAAACCATTGAGGCGCTGGAAAAGGGACGGCTTGATATCGGACTCACCGGAGAACCGGGGCGCACAGGGCTTTTGTTCCGCCCCATAAAAACCATTTCCGATGTTTTCGTGACCACGGAAGATTATCTTAAGCTTCTTGTAAAGCGCACCCAGGCAGAAGATGAACTGTCGGCGGAGCGGGAGCTTTTTTCCAAAGCCACGCTGCTTCTTTTGCACAAGGGAAATATGTCCCGCCAATATGTGGATAAATACTGCTGCTTCGGGACATTTCCTTTGAACAGCAGCTTGAAGTCACTACCATGGACCTGTTGATTGATTTTGCAAAAATCGGGATGGGAATCGCCTGTGTGATCAGGGATTTTGTGGAAAAAGAATTGGAGGAGGGTTCCCTTGTGCTTTTCCCGGTGAAGGAACCCATCCCCTCCAGAAGAATCGGATTTCTCTGCACGGGGAAGCAGACCACTCCCTCCATGCAGAAATTTCTGCGGTTGTTTGATTAATCTTGCGGCTGTTTCGTATCTATCTTCCAGGTGGTGGTCACCTTGAACAGGTCTCCGTCCACCTCAAGCTCCAGGCGTCCGTTCTGCAGCTCAGTGAAACTCCTTGCAATGGCCAGGCCCAGGCCGCTGCCCTCTGTGTTTCTGGAGGCGTCGCCCCTGATAAAGCGTTCCGTCAGCTGTTTCGCCTCCACATGAATTTCCTGAGCGGAAATATTTTTCAGCGTAATGACAACCGTATCATCAATGCGGAAGCCGTTGATATAAACTCTGGTGCCGGGCATGGCATATTTTACAATATTCCCCACCAGATTTTCATAAATCCGGTAGGTTTTCTGGCTGTCTAAAGACAGCACTACCTTTTCGTCCGTCAGATTCAGTCTCAGGTCCAGACCGGCCTCCTCCAGCTTGTCGGACCACTCAAAGAGCACCTGCTTTACCAGATTCATAATGTCTACCTTCACAAAATTCAAGGTGATGTTTCCCGTGCTGGCCTTGCTGACTTCAAATAAATCCTCGATCAGCACCTTAAGACGATTGGACTTCCGCTCCAAAGTATCTAAATATTCCCGTCTCTGCTCCTCCGTAAGATTCTCATCCTTCAAAAGATTGATATAGGTGATGATAGCGGTCAGAGGCGTCTTTAAATCATGGGACACATTGGTGATCAGCTCCGATTTCATTTTCTGACTTTTCACCTCCTCCTCTACTGCTTTCCGGAAGCCCCTCTGAATACGGATCAGCTGAGGCTTTAAGGGTTCAAACACGCCCAGGTCCTCCGTCATATTTCCATTCAGATTCCCTTCCGCTATCCTATTGATATATCCAAGCAGAATGCTGTATTTTTT
The DNA here is from genome assembly GCF_944382095.1 of Candidatus Acetatifactor stercoripullorum. Lineage (NCBI taxonomy): Bacteria > Bacillati > Bacillota > Clostridia > Lachnospirales > Lachnospiraceae > Acetatifactor > Candidatus Acetatifactor stercoripullorum. The sequence continues at coordinate 53,842 of NZ_CALWMU010000013.1, read as the reverse complement.
TTGGATACCGCTGATATACTTTTTCAAAATAAAATACAGTACCACAGAATAGATTACCACGATGAACAGGCCGCTGACCCAGAAACTGCTGATAATAAGCAGGATCACGCCATTGATCAAAACTACCTTCCAGATGAGCTTTTTAGCACTTTTGGTCACGTCAAAGTGGTTTAAGGCGTCATACACCTCCAAAAACCTGGTTTTCAGAAAAGGGAATATGCGGTAGATGACGCTGCGTTCTTTGATATACCTCTTGATTCCCAGCTCCCGTACCAATCTAAAGCAGGTTCCCCCGTACCATGCACCGAAAAACAGCAGGCCAAGAGCCAGAAGATTAAGCGTCAAGACAAGAAGCCTTGCCGCCACAGCGGGCATATACGCTTCGAATCCCTTTTGGTAGCTTCCGTCCGCCACATTCATCACAAGCTCCACCACCGTAACATCTGACAGAGAAATCAGCATTACCATAAGCACCAGAACCGCTTCTGCAGGAATCCGGTACAGCTTAAGGCTTCCAAAGCTTTCCTTTTTGGATACCGGCAAAAAAAGCGCCGCCAAAAACAGCAATCCCAGAAAAATGAGGTAAAGATTTGCGCTGCCGGAATATCTGTAAGCCTCATAAAGACTGTAGCCGTCATAGACATATCCGCCTCCGGGAAGATTGATATAGTCCTCCTCCCACATTTGCTGCCAGTCGTTCTGAGCAATACAGAAGGTAATCCGGAAATTTGTGGGCATTGAGATTGTGTACAACGAGGAGGGCTGTCCTTCTACGCCAAAATCCTTCGTCAGATTTTCCAGACTTAAATTCCGCATAACCTCGTTGGCATATTTCCGGATGATGGTGGCATTATTTCCCTTTACCGTGCTTCCGATGGAGACATTTCCGCTTTCATCAAATTCAAAGCTCAAATAAAAATATTGATCTGCCAGGGAGATTTCAGGGGAGGAAAGGTTGGTGAGAATTTCTCCTGTGGAAAGGTCCTCGGCAAGGTAATCATAGTAAAGATTCATCTGCGCAAAGCTGCTCTCCAGCTGGGAAAAATGATCATTCAGATAATTGCTGCAGGAAACAAGCGCGTCGTATTCCCCCGTATTTTCCGCATACAGCTCCTGATACTCCTGGGAGGTCTCATCATGAATCCATTCTTTCCCCTCTGCAGGCTGCATAAACAGTTCACTGTAGCTTAAATTGGTATTATTTACTTTGTTGTACATATCCCGATACAGCAGATAGCTGTACTGATAGAGAAAGGTGACGCCGTTTTCCGTCTCCACCGGGCTGGTACGGAGATTCTCCACACCCTTCCGAAAGCTTCCGTAAAATGCCGTATACAAAAGAGCACAGACACAGGCGGCACAGACTCCAAAGAAAATCCAGAGAAAAGAAAGGGAATGCTTCTTTTTCATGGCTGTTTTCTCCTCTGTGGCAATATTCTCTTCTGCGGTTTCAATTTGTCTCTGATCACCCATCTAACCCATCCTTTCTCCACAATCTCCCTGCTTTATCACAGCTACTGCTTATCAATTTTATAGCCTACGCCCCACACCACCTTAAGATATTTGGGATTTTTGGGATCAATTTCAATTTTCTCCCGTATATTTCGCACGTGCACCATAATGGTGTCTGTGTTTACCGCCTTTTCATTCCAGATTCTTTCATAAATTTCGTCTGCGGAAAAAACTCTTCCGGGATTTTTAATCAACAGCTGCACAATCTTAAATTCCATGGGCGTCAGCTTTACCGGCTCCCCGTCCACGCTGACCTCCACCGTATCCTCATTCAATTCCAGACCGCCGATGGTGTAAATATGATCGTTCCCGGCCTCATTGTTCACTGCAGAGAGATATTTGGAATACCTGCGCAGATGAGAATTTACTCTTGCCAGAAGCTCCAGAGGCGTAAAGGGCTTTGTGATATAATCATCGGCCCCCATATTCAGCCCCATGATTTTGTCCACCTCCTCAGACTTGGCAGAAAGCATCAGCACCGGAAATTCATAATCCATGGCCCGCAGCTTCATCAGCATGCTCACCCCATCCATAACCGGCATCATAATATCCACAATGGCCAGATGGATTTCCTCCTTCTTTATAACGTCAAGTCCTTCCTTGCCGTTTGCGGCCTGGAATACCACATAGCCTTGATTTTTCAAATAAATTTCCACGCCCTCGCGAATTTCTCTGTCGTCCTCCACAATCAAAATATGAAACCTGCTATTGTCCATTGTCGTCCCTCTATTCCTGTAATTTTGCGGTTTTCAAAAAGCCGCCTGCATCTATTATATAAATGAACCGGCCTCATAGCAACCGCTTCTTATTTTGATTTTTCTTGTCAGTTTCCGCCAAGCAGGGAAAACACCTGCTCTCCCAGCAGATAGCCTGCGCCCACAAAAAACAGATTCCATAAAAAAATTCCCATGGCGGAGCTTACCACATATTGCTTTAATTCCATATGAAGCACTCCCGCCGGAATAGATACAAGGGTGCGCAGCACCGGCACAAGCTTGGCTGCAAAAACGCCCCAAAAGCCCGGCAGATACTGTGATTGCCATAACCATGAAGAAATTTATATTCCCCCTGGAGGCCATAATGCCGGAAAGGGGCATGATTAACAAGCTCCCTCTTTTGTTCTTCCCTTATATTAAATTTGAAATATGAAAACCCCTTGCAGGAAAAAACAAAGAATTTCTAAAGAAATGGCGCATAAAAAAAGAAAGACAGTCTCCTGCCTTCCTTTTTTATACGCCATCAGCGCGCAATTCTCAGCTCTGTATTTTTTTCATGCTGTAGAAAATTCCCTTTTTGTCCATCAGCTCCTGATAGCTTCCATATTCCGCGCATTTTCCCCCGCTGATTACGGCAATTTTATCCGCTCCCCGTATGGTGGAAAGACGATGCGCCACGATGAACGTGGTGCGTCCCCTGGTCAAGTTATCCACCGCCTCCTGAATCAGCTTTTCGGAAATGCTGTCCAGGGCGGAGGTAGCCTCATCCAGCACAATGATTTTGGGATCGCGGATCAACGCCCTGGCAATGGAAATTCTCTGTCTCTGCCCGCCGGAGAGCTTTCCGCCGTGCTCTCCCACCTGGGAGTCCAGTCCCTTTGGCAGAGAAGCAATCAAATCGGTAAGATTTGCCGCCTGAATTACACTGTTTAGCTTCTCCTCCGACACATTCTCACAGCCGTAGGTAATATTGTCTCTGATGGTGCCGGAAAACAGAATGGAGGTCTGGGGCACCACCGCAAGATATTTTCTGTAGGTGCGCAGATCAATTTCCCGAAGGTCCTGCCCATCCATCAAAAGCCTGCCGGAATCTGCCAGATAAAAGCCGATCACCATATTTAAGATCGTGGACTTTCCTGCGCCGGATTCTCCCACCAGCGCGATGGTTTCTCCCTCTTTTACCTCAAGATTCAAGTCGTCCAATATATCCCGTTCTGACTCATGATACCTAAAATGCACATTTTGAAAGGAAAAGTGCCCCTTTACATCCGAAATGCCGCGCTTTCCCTCATTCTGCTCCACATCATCCGACAAGAGCACCTCTCCGATAGAGTTGACGGATTCGATTCCCTTTGCAATGGTGGGCACCAGGGTAATGATGGCGGAAACCTGATTTACAATGGTAGAAAAATAGCTCTGATACAAGGTGATGTCTCCCGCCAGAATATTTCCCTGAAAGGCCAGATAGCCGGTAAAGGCCAGACATATGATCTGAAAAATCTGAAAAATGGCCCAGCCCACGGAGCCAAAGAGCGCCTGAATCAGGTCAAGCTTATACCCTTTTTCCGCCACAGCAAAGAGCTGTCCGCTCATTTTCTGAATCTCCTCTTCCTCCAAAGCATGGGCTCTGGTCACAGGGATCAGCTCCACCATCTCCATCACCCTGGCTGAGGTTTCCTCCATCTCCTTGCGAAACTCTGCGTTGCGCTTTCTCATGACAGAGCGGAAGGATACCATGGTTATGGCTGCGATGGGTGTGGTGACCAGAAAAAAGAGAAATACCACCAGACTTTTGCTCACTGTTACCGCCAGGGCAATACTGATATTGAGCACAATGTTTAAGATAGACAAAAACATTTGGGTGGAAAGCCCCTCCACCGCCTCCACGTCCCTTATGATCTTAGACTGCAGCCGCCCGGACTGGGTTTCCGTGTGATAGGAAATAGACAGCTGCTGCAGCTTGCAGATCAAGGCCTTGCGAAGTCCTGTCTCAGCGTATCTGGTTGCCTGGCTTTTGTAATCCGTATAAAGGTAATTCATGGGCACATTCAGTGCAATGAGAAAAACCATCAGAATAGAATACAGTATAATGTTTCGGACACTGTCCGGATTTTTTGCAGTGATGTCGTTGATAATATTGGCTGTCACTATGGGCAGCACCCACACGCAGCTGTGCTTGATAAAGAAAAAAACCACCGCCAGCACAAATTTGTGATAATTTCCCTTATACAAAGCAACCAGCGTCATGAGGGGATGTCCTTTGTGGCGCTTATACATTTCCGTAAACCAATGCTCCGGCTCCATCCCCTTTGGGGGCTTCATTTTATCTTGAAAGGATGACATAAAATAACCTCAAAAAGGGGATGCCTGGCATCCCCTTCCTTTGTCTTTATTAGTTGTTGATCAGCTTGTCCTCTTCGTTGTTCCAGCTGTAGAGCTTGCGCACCTCTTCGCCAACCTTCTCGGAGGGATGCTCGGAAGCAAGCTTTCTCATAGCCTTGAAGTGAACCTGCTTTCCTGCGGGAGACATATCCAGCAGAAATTCCTTTGCAAAGGTACCATCCTGAATGTCCTGCAGAATCTTCTTCATGGTCTTCTTGGTCTCTTCGGTGATGATCTTGGGTCCGGTAATATAATCGCCGTACTCAGCAGTGTTAGAGATGGAATATCTCATGCCGGCAAAGCCGCTTTGATAGATCAGATCCACAATCAGCTTCATCTCATGAATACACTCAAAGTATGCGTTTCTGGGATCATAGCCTGCTTCCACCAGAGTCTCAAAGCCCGCCTGCATCAATGCGCAAACGCCGCCGCAGAGCACAGCCTGCTCTCCGAAAAGATCGGTCTCGGTCTCGGTGCGGAAGGTGGTCTCCAGCACGCCTGCTCTGGCGCCGCCGATTCCCAGCGCATAGGCAAGGGCAATGTCCTGTGCCTTGCCGGTGGCGTCCTGCTCCACTGCAACCAGACAAGGAACACCCTTGCCTGCCTGATACTCGCTTCTCACCGTATGTCCGGGTCCCTTGGGTGCGATCATGGTCACGTCCACATTCTTGGGAGGCACGATACAGCCGAAGTGAATATTGAAGCCATGTGCAAACATCAGCATATTGCCCTCCTCTAAGTTGGGCTCAATGTCGTTCTTGTAAAGGTCTGCCTGCTTCTCGTCATTGATCAGAATCATAATGATATCGGCGCGCTTTGCAGCCTCCGCTGCGGTATATACCTCAAATCCCTGGGCTTCGGCCTTGGCCCATGATTTTGAGCCCTCATACAGACCGATAATCACATGGCATCCGGAATCCTTCAGGTTCAGCGCATGCGCATGTCCCTGACTGCCGTAGCCGATGATGGCAATGGTCTTGCCCTCTAACAAGGAAAGATTGCAGTCTTCCTGATAAAAAATTTTAGCCATTTTCATTTCCTCCATTTTGTTTCATTAAATTTATAACTGATAGGTTTCCCTAGAGCTAACGCATATCAATCCCCGGTTATGTAAGTGACATTCTCCGTGCCCCGTCCCAGTCCGGCAAGTCCTGTTCTGGCCAGCTCCAGAATTTCATGTCCCTCCAGCAGATGAATAAAGGCATCTATCTTGCTCTGATCGCCGGTAAGCTCTATGATCAGGCTCTCCGGCGCCACATCTATGATTTTGGCCCTGAAAATATCCGTAATGGCGATGATGCTGGGGCGTTTGTCCGCCTCCGCCCTCACCTTAATCAGCACAAGCTCCCGATATACGCTTTCCTGGGGCTTAAGCTCCTTGATATCCCGGACATCCACCAGCTTTCCCACCTGCTTTTCTATCTGCTCCAGGATTTCATCGTCTCCCGAAGTCACAATGGTAATCCTGGTAAAGCGGGGGTCTGCAGTTACGCCCGCAGTTATGCTCTCAATGTTATAGCCCCTTCTGGAAAAAAGTCCGGAAATCCGGCTGAGAACACCGGAGGTATTGTCCACAAGCAGCTGAAATACTTTTTTCTGCATATCCTTCTAACCTTTCCAAGCATCTTTCTAATTACTTAATATAGCAAGTTACTGTGCGAATGTCAACAAAAAACACTTTAGTCCGATAAAGCTTCAAATACCATCCCTCTTTCTATTTGGCCTCATCGTTTTCCGCGCACTTCGCCAGGGCAAGGGTCCCGGTTCTGGCAACCTCAACAATGCTGATAGACTGCAGCATATTGATCAAAAGCCTGATTTTTTCAGGATTGTCACAGATTTGTATGATCATAAAGTGCTTCGACATATCCACAATCTCTGCTTTCATAATTTCACACAGTTCCATGATTTCCCGGCGGTTATTTTTATTGTACTTAATTTTGATCAGCATTAATTCCCTGGTAATGCACTGTTTTTCCGAATAGGTCTTTACCTTGATGACATCCAGCTTTTTGTTCAGCTGTTTTTCAATCTGCTCAATGGTCCGTTCGTCTCCGCTGCTGACAATGGTCATATTTGACACGGCCGGGTCGTCCGTCTCTCCCACCGCAAGACTGTCAATATTAAAGCATCTTCTGGAAAAAAGCCCCGCAACCTTACACAGAACACCGGAACGGTTCTCTACCAAAACCGAATAAATTCTCTTTTTCATATCCGTCCCTCCTTTTTTTACTTCACCAGGTCCATGGGATCGATCAGGCATTCCAGCAGCATGGATTCATTCTTTTCCAAAAAGAGATCCAGCGTTTTGTCCACATGCTCCATATTTGCAAGCCGCAGAAAGGGGATGCCGTAAGCAGAGGAAAGCTTTTCCAAATCCGGGCTGCCCGACAAATCCACCACCGAATAATGATCCTTGTAGGTATAATGCTGATACTCCCGGACCATGCCCAGGTAATTGTTTTTCAGAACGATAATTTTCACCGGAATATCATGCTGGCGCATGGTTGCCAGCTCCATCATGGACATCTGGAAGGAGCCGTCCCCACAGACCGCAATCACCTGTCTGTCCGGCGCAGCAAGCTTTGCCCCCATGGCCGCAGGAATGGAATATCCCATGGTGCCCATGCCTCCGGAGGTGAAAAAATTTCCTTTTTTTACAATGTGATAGCCGCAGGACCAGATCTGATTCTGCCCCACGTCCGCCACATAGACCGCATTCTCTTCCAGTTTTTCGGACAGTCTCGTAATAAAAGCCGCCGGGTCCACATAGGCGGGATTGGGCGTTCTCTTTTTCACCATGGTCTCCCGGTATTCCCGCAGGGCAGCAAGCCACTGGCTGTAGTCACAGGTAAAGTCTTCCTTTGAGAAATCTTCAAAAATATGCTTTGCATCACCCACCAGAGGAATCGCAGGCCCTGCGTTTTTGCCAATCTCCGCCGGGTCCACATCTATGTGAACCAGCACCTTTCCCTGAGTGATCAAATCCGGCTGGCTCACCGCACGATCCGCCACTCTGGCTCCCACCATGATCAAAAGATCAGATTCATTCATAGCCCTGTTGGCATACGCTTTTCCGTTGTTTCCCACCATGCCAAAGTACAGGGGATGCTTTGTGGGCATGACGCCAATTCCCATCATGGTGGAAACCACCGGTATCTGATGCTTTTCGGAAAAGCTTTTAAGCTCTCCCTGGGCGTCGCTTAAAAGGACGCCTCCCCCCGCACAGATAATGGGACGCTTTGCCCGCTCCAGCTCCTTTATCACTTTTTTGATCTGCACAGCGTGTCCCTTTACCGTAGGCTTATAGGTGCGTAAGACTACCTCCTCCGGATACTTGAATTTCGAGATGGGAGCATTTTGGATATCAATGGGAATATCAATGAGCACGGGGCCTTTTCTGCCGGTGTTTGCAATGTGAAAGGCCTCCTTAAACACTCTGGGAATGTCATTGACATTTTTGATCAGATAGCTGTACTTTACGAAGGACTCCACCGCTCCGGTGATATCCGCCTCCTGAAATACATCGCTGCCTAAAAGCTCGCTGTTTACCTGTCCCGTAATGCAGATCAAAGGAATACTGTCGGCAAAGGCAGTGGCGATACCCGTGATCACATTGGTGGCTCCTGGGCCGGAGGTCACGGCGCATACGCCGGGCCTTCCTGTGATTCTGGCCATGCCGCTTGCCGCGTGAGCCGCATTCTGCTCTGTGCGGATGAGAATGGTTCGGATATTCGAATCTAAAATACTGTTATAAAAAGGACAAATGGCAACACCGGGATAGCCAAATACTGTCTCTACCCCTTCCGCCTCAAGGCATTTTATTATGGCATCTGCTCCTATCATAAAACTTCCTCCTGCTCATGAATTTTTTGAAAATCCGATGCGTTTAATTTCTTCGCCAGCTTCACGGCCTCCGCTGCATCCCGGGAATAACCGTCCGCGCCGATCTCATCTGCGTATTCCTGGGTGATTACTGCGCCGCCGATCATAATCTTTGCATGAACCCCTTCCTCTGCCGCATACTCTATCACCTCCCGCATCCGCTGCATGGTGGTAGTCATCAGGGCTGACAGGGCGATAATCCTTGCGTTATGCTTCTTTGCCGCAGCAATGATTCTTTCCTTGGGAACGTCCTTGCCCAAATCGATCACTTGAAATCCGTGGTTTTTTAACATCAGGGCCACAAGATTTTTGCCGATATCGTGAATGTCGCCCTCCACCGTGGCAATGACCACCACAGGCATATCTTTGGCATCCGACTCCTTTAGCAAAAGCGGCTCCAATATCTCAATGGCGTTCTTCATTGCCTCCGCACTGGCAATCAGCTGAGGCAGAAAATATTTTCCCTTATCAAAATAATCTCCCACCGTGTTTATGGCGGGCAAAAGCACTTCGTTCAACAGCTTTGCCGGGTCGTCTCCCCCTGAGAGCGCATCCTTTGTTATCTGCACAATGCCCTTTCTGTTTCCCTTCAGCACAGCGGTATGCAGCGCATTTCGGAGCTTTTCCTGCCCGGACTCCTCTTTTGGTGAGGATTTGGGGGACTCTTCAAATCCGGGAGCTGTCCTTTGTCCTGCTGGCAGGCTTCCTTCCGAAGCCGTCCCTTTGGCAGCCAGCAGCCTTTTTTGCAGTTCGGCCTCTTTTTTTTCACGATTTTCCTTTACCCGGCCGGCATATTCGATATAGCGGACATCTGCATCTTCCCTGGCAAGCAAAAGATCTGTGGCCAGAGCACAGCTCACCAAAAGCTCCTGGGAGGGATTGGCGATAGCCATGGTCAGTCCCTCTCTGATGGCCAGCGTCAAAAACGCCGTATTTACAAAGCTCCGCTCTGGCATTCCAAAAGATATGTTGGACAGTCCGCAGATGGTTGCAAAGCCCTGTTCCCTGCAGTAGCGAATGGTTTCCAGGGTTTCCAATGCAGCATTTTTATTTGCCCCCACCGTTGTCACCAGGCCGTCCACTATAATGTCCTCCCGGCACATTCCCAGAGACAGCGCTCTTTCATAGATGGTCTGAATAATCTGCTTCTTTTCTTCCAAATCCTTGGGCAGTCCCTGATCCGACAGGGGCAGCAGAATAAACATGGCGCCATACTTTGCGGCGATAGGCAGCAGCTTTTCAAACTTTTCCTTTTCCAGAGAGATAGAATTGATCAAGGCTCTCCCGGGATAAGCCCGAAGGGCCGCCTCTATCACCTCAACATAGCTGGAATCAATGGATAAAGGCAGGCTGGTTACGCCGCTGATTTCCTCCAGGGCCCGAAGCATCATCGCCTTTTCATCGATGCCGCTCATGCCCATATTCACATCCAAAATCTGCGCTCCGTCTGCTTCCTGCTCCTCCGCAAAGGCAAGCACCCTATCCATGTTTCCCTCCCGAAGCTGCGCCTGCAGCAGCTTTTTCCCGGTTGGATTAATACGTTCGCCTACGATAATAAAGTTCCCGTCAAGGCCAAAGGCTGCCGTCTTTCGCTCTGAGGAAAGAAAACGGATTCCAGGCTGCCTGCGGGCAGCCTTTTCCATAGGCTGGTTCCCCAGCGCATCTCTCAGGGCTTTTATGTATTCCGGCGCAGTGCCGCAGCATCCTCCCAGAATGCAGGCGCCCTTCCCCGCCAACAGCTTCATTTCCTCTGTAAATTCTTCCGCTCCCATGGTGTAGCAGGTCACTCCGTTTTCATCCACATAGGGAAGACCTGCGTTTGGCTTTGCGATAATGGGCACCTGGGTAACCGAAGCCATATCCTCAATTATCTGCTGCATCTGTGCCGGCCCTGTGGAGCAGTTGGCCCCTATGGCACAGGCTCCCAGACTCTCCAGCACAACTGCCGCCGTTCTGGCATCCGTTCCAAAAAGAGTCCGTCCGTCCTTTTCAAAGGTCATGGTTACCATAACCGGAAGGCTGCTTGCTTCCTTTGCAGCAATGAGAGCTGCTCTAGCCTCTCCCAGGCTCATCATGGTTTCCACCACCAAAAGATCAGCTCCCGCTTCCTCCAGGGCAAGAATCTGTTCCTTGTAAATGGAAATCAGCTCCTCCAGCTCCATTTTCCCCACAGGCCTTAACTGTTCTCCCGTCATGGTGATATCTCCGGCCACATAAACCTTTCCGTTCCCAATAGCGGCCGCTTCCCTGGAAATGGCCACTAATTCCTTTGTCATGGACGACAGCTTGGAATCCAGGCCGTACTCCTTCAGTTTTACCCGGTTTGCCGTAAAGGTAGGCGCATACAAAATGTCTGTACCCGCCAGCACATAGTCCTTCTGCAGCTGCAGCATAATTTCCCGGTGCTCTAAAATCCACTTTTCAGGACATACGCCGGAAGGCATTCCTGCCTTTACCAAATTAGAGCCGGTAGCCCCATCCAGATAAACATATCTATTTTTACAAAAACTGAAAAATTGTTCTTTTGTCATAAGTGTCTCCACAGCTGAAATAAAATGATGGTAAAAAATATCTTTTTTATTGTACCACAAGAAAGTTTTAATCGTAAAGGGCAGGATTTAACTTAATCCCATTGGTATTAAGTTAAATCCCAATGGAATAGTTGCTAAAATAGACAAAATGTGATAAATTTTTTATATTATTTATTTTATTCCGTACTGGAGGTTATTTTTATGAAAATAAAGCATATGTTTCCTATTCTGCTTGCCCTTGTGCTTTTTACTGGGTGTGGAAGGGACCCGGAATTGTCAAGGTTCAAGACAGAGGTAGATCAGTTCTGCACCAGCATTTCTGAGCTTGACACTTCCATTAACAATATAGACACTACATCTGAGGGATATACCACAGAGCTTCTTGGCTATCTGGATGAATTAGATGCGGAATTTCAGGAGTTTTCACAGGTGGACTTTCCGGAAGAATTCGATTATCTGGAGAGCTTGGCCGATGAAGCCGGTGAATATATGACAGAGGCAGTGAAAAGCTATCACGAAGCCTACAGCAACAACTCATACAATGAATATACCGCCGATTATGCACTGCAGAATTATTCCCGTGCATATAAAAGGATACAGATCCTCATCTCTTTTCTCCACGGCGAAGAGCCTGATGATGTGGATTTGACCATAGAATACAGCGAATAATCCTTCTTGCTTATAAATGTGCGCCGTAAAGCGCATATGAAAAATCAGCCCGCCAAATGCGGGCTGATTTTGCCATTACTTTAATATCTTGATTTTTCCTAACAGAGGAATTTCTTTTTCCTCTTCATTGATGGCTGCAATCAATCCCAGAATCCAGCATACCACAAGGAAAATGCCTGCAACGGCATATATAATCCAGCCAATCAGCGGGATACAGGAAATAATTCCAGAAATGATAAAGCCAAGATTCACTACCAGAGACTGATTCAAATGGAATTTTGCTCCCTCTTTGTCTCCTGCAAAATAAGCAACCAGCCAGCCTATAATCGTGAAATAAGACACGATTCCTGTCACTTTCTTATCCATATTTTCTCCTTTTGTAAAACCATTTCTCATGGTTTAAGCTGTTTTTTATAAAGAAACATGGAATAGATGTAAAAGCAGATTTTTGATAATCCAATTTGCGGTCAAAAGAACAACCGCGCCATACATATGCCAATTATGGAATCTCCAGCCCCGCACTTTTGCAAAATGCACACGATCCAGGGTCTGTGTCAGCATAAAGCCTCCAAAAAGCACCACGGTATATGGCACAAGAGGATGATACCAGAAGGAAAGCAGTGGCTTTCCCTGCAGTAAGGCCCCAATCGCCCTGGTGCCGCCACATCCGGGGCAATAAATTCCCAAAACATGGTAAAAAAAGCACGGAAAAACCGACAGCTTCGGCATAATAAATTGAAAATATACAAAGATTCCCGCAATACCACCTATCAGGAGAAACCAGCCGGCAAAATAAAGCTGATCCTCCAATGTTTTTTGTTTCTTCATATACTTGATTTTAGTAGTAATATCCGTAGTCGCTTAAAATTGACAGGCCAACCACGCCCAGAATCGTGATAACAAGAGCAATGACAATACCAACGATGGAGCAGATCAAGCCAGCCTTGGCCAAGCCTGTTTTGCCCTGCTTATTGGCAAAAATTGCGCAGACAATTCCGGCAATACCAGGAATGATACCGATATATGCGCTGCAGCAGCCCAGTACAATTGCCAGAATACCCATAACAAGGCTGACAATCGCAAGCACATTGGTCTGCTTGGGCGCCTGCTGAGGTGATGTAGGAGGAACCTGATACTGATTGAAAGAAGTATTGTCCTGATAGTTATTTACAGGTGTACCCTGTCCGTTTTCTGTGTTCTGTCCGTTTTGAAAATTTTGTCCGTCCATCTTCTTCTCCTTTAATAAATTTAATAAGATTCATTATTCACTTAGCAGATTCCCCTGGGCGTCGGTATTGATCTTACCGGTAAGAATCATAATACCTTCGATCAGGCCCCAAATCCATATGCCCAGTACGAGGAATATGCCGATCACAATACAGCTTAATACACATCCCACCAGAGTGAGCACAAGCTGGGTCACAGCCTTCGCAGTATAGCCAAGATAGAAATTATGTACCCCGAAGCATCCTAAGAAAATGCCAAGCAGGCCAGCCGCCATCTTTGACTTGCCGCCGGAAGCCGCTGCAGTATTTGCAACCCTCACACCGCAGTTTAAGCAGACTTCTGCATTGGGTGCAACCGGCTTTCCGCAGTTTTGACAATAGTTTGATCCATGTCCCTTTGCCACGCCGCACTTTACACACATTACAGCTTCATCGGTCATATAAGGCTCTCCACAGTTCTTGCAAAAATACACTTGTTTACTCCTCCCTCCTTTAGTATTGTCAATGAGTAACTATGCAATGAACACTCATCATAGAACATTATACAGCATAATCCTTTACTTTACTAGTAGAAAACGCATAATTATTATGAAAATCTTAAGTAATTTTGAATTTTACCGCAAGAAAACGCACCGGCTGTTTTTTTCATGATAAAAAAGGCGCCGCAGTCTCTTAAACTGCGGCGCATTTCAGGCTCTGTAGCTTATAAATCGAAAAGCATGTCTTAGAATTTTCCAGCCTGTGCAGCTTCCTCGATGGAAACTGCTACAGCTACCGTCATGCCAACCATAGGATTGTTTCCGGCGCCGATCAGTCCCATCATCTCAACATGGGCAGGAACAGAGGAGGAACCTGCGAACTGTGCATCAGAGTGCATACGTCCCATAGTATCTGTCATACCGTAGGAAGCAGGACCTGCAGCCATATTGTCAGGATGCAGGGTACGTCCTGTGCCGCCGCCGGATGCAACGGAGAAATACTTCTTTCCCTGTTCGATACATTCCTTCTTGTAGGTTCCTGCAACGGGATGCTGGAATCTGGTGGGATTGGTAGAGTTTCCGGTAATGGAAACATCAACTCCCTCCTTGTGCATAATAGCAACGCCCTCGCAAACATCATTTGCACCGTAGCAGTTTACCTTCGCGCGCAGTCCGTCGGAGTAAGACTTGCGGAACAATTCCTTTACAGTGTTTGTATAAGGATCATACTCTGTCTCCACAAAGGTAAAGCCGTTGATGCGGGAAATAATCTGTGCAGCGTCTTTTCCAAGACCGTTCAGAATCACACGCAGCGGTTTCTTGCGGACCTTGTTTGCCTTCTCTGCAATACCGATAGCTCCCTCTGCAGCCGCGAAGGACTCATGACCTGCTAAGAAGCAGAAGCATTCGGTCTCCTCCTCCAGCAGCATCTTTCCAAGATTGCCGTGTCCAAGGCCCACCTTACGGGTGTCTGCCACGGAGCCGGGGATACAGAAAGCCTGCAGGCCCTCGCCGATTGCAGCGGCTGCATCCGCCGCTCTTCTGCAGTCTTTTTTGATTGCAATGGCAGCGCCTGTTATGTAAGCCCAGCAGGCATTTTCAAAACAGATGGGCTGAATGCCTTTAATCTGATTGTAAACGTCAAGACCGGCATCCTTGGTGATCTTTTCAGCCTCTTCCAGAGAAGCGATGCCATAGCTGTTTAACACGGAATTGATTTTGTCAATTCTTCTTTCATATGATTCAAATAATGCCATCTTACTTGTCCTCCTAATGAAGTTTCACTTCTACACTTACTCTTTTCTGGGATCGATAATCTTTACTGCATCGGCTACGCGGCCATACTGTCCCTTTGCCTTTTCCCATGCAGTGTTGGGGTCGTCGCCCTTCTTGATGAAATCAGTCATCTTTCCAAGACTTACGAACTGATAACCGATAATCTGATCCTCTGCGTCAAGAGCGATACCTGTTACATAGCCTTCCGCCATTTCCAGGTAACGAGGACCCTTTTTCAGTGTGCCATACATGGTGCCTACCTGGCTTCTTAAGCCCTTGCCCAAATCCTCCAGGCCGGCGCCAACAGGAAGTCCATCCTCTGAAAATGCGCTCTGAGAACGTCCATAAACGATCTGCAGGAACAGCTCTCTCATGGCGGTGTTGATTGCATCACATACCAAGTCTGTATTCAGAGCCTCCATAACGGTTCTGCCAGGCAGGATTTCAGCAGCCATTGCTGCGGAGTGGGTCATACCGGAGCAGCCGATGGTCTCTACCAGAGCCTCCTGAATAATACCCTCCTTAACATTCAGGGTCAGCTTGCAGGCGCCCTGCTGAGGCGCACACCAGCCCACACCATGAGTCAGACCGGAAATATCCTTAACTTCTTTTGCTTTTACCCATTTCGCCTCTTCCGGAATGGGAGCACAGCCGTGAGCAACACCCTGCGCTACTGGACACATTTCTTCAACTTCCTTTGAATAAATCATGTGAAATCTCCTTTCAAATCTGCATCTTACAATATTATTGATAAAATAATATCATAATCCTCGTGTTCATTTTCTCATATTTACACTGAAAAATCCAGAGCATTTTATGATTTTTTACATTTTTTGTAACAGCTTAGCCATAAGTTGCATGACAAGCAAATCATGCTTGCATGAAGTTGCTTGTTGCACAGCTTATGAGCGGAGCGCCCGATAATGAGCAAAGTTAGCTGCGAAGCAGCGAAAAAGCACCATGGGTGCGGCTTTGCGAATGGGCGCCTGCTAAGCTGTTACTTTTACTTTCTACGCCAGCATCATCCGGTCATTTGCAAATTCTCCGCCGCTGACCTCCTCAAACTTCGCCAGCAGGTCCGCCACCTGGAGCGATTTCTTCTCTTCCCCGGACACATCATATATAATTTTTCCCTCGTGCATCATCACAAGGCGGTTTCCCAGGCGGATGGCATCCTTCATATTATGGGTCACCATCAGAGCCGTCAGATGATTTTCGCCAATTATTTTTTCGGTGATTTCCAGCACAATCCTTGCGGTTTTAGGGTCCAGCGCCGCCGTATGCTCATCCAGCATAAGAAGCCTCGGCTGCTGCAGCGTAGCCATCAAAAGGGTAAGGGCCTGTCTCTGCCCGCCGGACAACAGCCCAACCTTTGAGGTCATACGCTCCTCAAGGCCCAGCCCCAGGCTTTTCAGTTTTTCATAATAAAATTCTTTCTCACTTTTTGTGATTCCCCATTTAAGTCCTCTGGCCCGGCCCCTGCGGTAGGCTAAAGCAAGATTCTCCTGAATCTCCATGCCTGCAGCCGTGCCCTTCATAGGATCCTGAAATACTCTGCCCAGGTACTTTGCCCTGGCATGCTCCGGCATGCGTGAAAGGTTCACCTGGACCTTATTTTCCTCTCCATCCTTTGTAAAAAGCATGTCTTCTATAATGATTTTACCGGCATCGATAGGATAGACCCCCGCAATCATGTTAAGCACGGTAGATTTGCCTGCTCCGTTTCCACCGATCACCGTAACAAAATCGCCGTCATTTAAGGTGAGGTTAATGCCGTCTAAGGCGCGTTTTTCATTGATCGTGCCCTTGTTAAAGGTTTTATAAACATTGCTGAGCTCTAACATTACAGATTACCTCCATCTTCCGAGTAAGCCTTATGTACGCGCCATTTGGACGCCGCAACAGGAATGCACAGGGCAAGCGCCACAAAAATAGCGGAAAACAGCTTCATGTCGTTTGCATCCAGACCAATGCGCAGCACCAGCGCACGAATTACAAAGTAAACAACGCTTCCCAGTACTGCAGAAATCAGCTTGGCCCAAAAGCTTATTGCCTTTCTCATAAGCACATCTCCAATGACGATTGCCGCAAGTCCAATCACGATGGCTCCGGTTCCCATTCCGATATCGGCGTATTTCTGCTGCTGGGCTACCAGGGCGCCGGATAAGCCCACCAGCCCGTTGCTCAGTGCAAGCGCGATAATCTTGGTAATTTTCGTGTTACATCCCAGAGCGCGGATCATGTCCTCATTGTTGCCGGTAGCGCGCATGGCGCAGCCAAGCTCTGTTCCAAAAAACCAATACAGCAGAAGAATCAAAACCACTGCTACGGCCAGTCCCACAATCAAGGCTGCCCAGCCGTTGGAGAGTCCCGTAAGATCGCTGAACTGGGAAATCATGGTATCCACCTTCAAAAAAGGAGTGTTGCTTTTTCCCATAACACGCAGATTGATAGACCAAAGTCCCAGCTGCGTCAAAATACCTGCAAGAATTGCAGGAATATCAAAAGCCGTATGCAGCATGCCCGTCACCAGTCCCGCAAGCGCTCCGGCAAGCAGCGCAAGCAGGGAAGCCACAAAGGGGCTGTAACCCTTTTCCACCACAAAGAGGGCGCAGACACAGCCTCCCAGGGCAAAGCTCCCGTCCACTGTCAGGTCTGCAATATCCAAAATCTTATAGGTGATATAGACCCCAAGAACCATAACCCCCCACAAAATACCCTGGGATACCGCTCCCTGCATTTGAATCAAAAATGCACTCATAATCAACCATACCTTTCCTGCTGAAACGCTTTCCTGCTGAAACGCGTCCACGCATTAATGTCTCAAAGATAATAATAAAGAATTTATATCATAAACGCAAGCTATTTTTCATATTATGACGGCAATTTGTGACATCAAAAAGGGGAAGGACAGAAAAGAATCTCCTTCTGCCCTTCCCCTCTTCATTTTATGGTACGCTTCAGACTGTATTTATTTCTTTTATTCATCCAGCACGGACAAATCTACTCCAAGAGCCGCAGCCGTCTCTTCATTTACGGTAAGCTCACACTTGGAGGCGTCAAGATAGCCGATAGGCATTTCTGCAGGAGAAGCTTCTCCTTTCAAAATGGAAACTGCCATTTCTCCTGCAAGGTAGCCCAGCTGGTAATAATCGATACCATAGGTTGCAAGGCCGCCAGCCTCCACCATGCCTGCCTCGCCGCAGATAATGGGAAGTCCGTTGTCGGTGGCAACCATAGATACGGTAGCCATACCTGCCGCTATGGTATTATCGGTAGGCGCATAAATTACGTCCACCTTTCCTACCATAGATTCCACTACGGTCTGAATTTCGTTAGAGCTTGAAACGGTGAAGGTCTCACTGGAAAGTCCCTTTTCCTCGCAGGCTGCAATAGCCATCTCAGCCTGAATCTGAGAATTTGCCTCTGCAGAGCAGTACAAAATGCCTACTCTCTGCGCATCGGGGAAAATTCTGGTGAGCAGATCGATCTGCTCTGTCACAGGGGTCAGATCGGAGGTTCCGGTCACATTGGTTCCGGGAGCCTCATTGTCATTCACCAATCCCGCCTCGGCATAATCCGTGATGGCAGTGCCTACAATGGGAATCTCCGAAGTAGCTCCGGCTACCGCCTGTGCCGCAGGGGTGGCAATGGCGAGAATCAGATCATTCTCCTCGCTTACCAGCTTTGTGGCAATGGTCTGGCATGCGGACTGGTCATTCTGGGCGTTCTGCTGATCTACCTTGTAGCTGATGCCGGAAGCGTCCAGAGCCGCAATAAAGCCTTCGTTGGAAGCATCCAGAGCCGCATGCTCTGTCAGCTGGAGCACACCTACCTTATAGGTCTGTCCGTCTGCTGTCTGCTCTGCAAAAGAAGCGCTCTCCTCTCCCGTCTGGGTCTGGGCAGACGCTTCTGTCTGTTCCTGTGTTGCGCCGCTTTGGGCCGTTTCGCTGCTGGAGCAGGCTGTGAGCATAGACGCAGCCATCACCGCAGCCAGAAAAATAGACACTTTTTTTCTCATAATAAATTCTCCCTTGTATTTATTACTTTAACGCACAAACGTATTAATGCGTTAGTGCAATCTAGCACTAGAAAAAATATACAACAAGGGAGAAAATAAGTCAATGGTTATTTCCTTTTTGCAACAATTTCCTTTTGAGATTTAAAGATGCTGTCAGCCGGAACCACACCTCTTACCATGGAGACAGGGTAGATATTGGAATTTCTTCCCACCACTGTTCCGGGGTTAAGCACGCTGTTGCAGCCTACCTCCACGCAGTCTCCCAGCATAGCTCCCATTTTCTTTAAGCCGGTTTCCAGAAAGTCCTCCTTTCCCTTTACCGTTACAAGGGTCTTGTCGCTTTTTACATTGGAGGTGATGGAGCCTGCCCCCATATGCGCCTTAAAGCCAAGAATGCTGTCCCCTACATAATTGTAGTGGGGAACCTGCACCTTATTAAAGAGAACCACATTTTTCAGCTCTGTGGAATTCCCCACCACAGCGCCCTTTCCCACAATGGCGTTTCCCCGAATGTAGGCACAGTGTCTGATCTCAGCCTCCTCATCGATGATCAGCGGACCATTTAAGCAGGCCGTAGGGGCCACGCGGGCGCTTTTTGCCACCCAGATGTCTTCCCCTCTCTTTTCGTAAAATTCCTCCGGAAGTCTCTTCCCCAGCTCAATGATAAAATCATGAATCTTTGGCAGAACCTCCCAGGGATATTCCGCTCCCGCAAAAAGCTCTGCCGCAATGGTCTCCTTTAGGTCAAACAGATCATAAATTGTAATATTCTCCATATTCTCATTCCTTTCCGCAGACTCATGCTGCCCTATATTTTACTGTTTGCTGCTGTAATTGGCCTCCGCCGCCTGAAACTGGGCGTAAAGCATCCTCTGATTGTTCATCTGTTTTACGATATTGGTTCTTCGTGTCACGAAATCCGACAGCTTTTTCATATATTCCTCGGGAGATATCTTTCCGTCCGCCACAAGGGTAAGTCCCTTTTCCCAGCTTGCGGTCAGGGCCGGGTCAAGAAGGGGCCTGATGGAGCTGTTTACCACATCGTAGACCATCTCGCCCATCAGGGTGGGCGTGAGAACCTGGCTCTTTTTATTCAGTGCAAGGTATTCAATATTTACCAGCTTTTTTAATATTTCCGCCCTGGTGGCGCTGGTGCCGATGCCGCTTCCCTTGATCTGGGCCCGCAGCTCCTCATCCTCAATAAACTGTCCTGCATTTTCCATGGTGAGAATTATGCTTCCCGAGGTGTACCGCTTTGGAGGAGAGGTTTCTCCCTCCTTGATCTCATAATTCTCAGCCTGAAGCTTATGCCCCTTTTTCAGGCCGGACAAAAGCCCTGCCAGCTCACTGTCGCATTTTTCCTCCCCCTCCTCCTTTTCCTGTGTCTTAAAGGAATAGGCCAAAAGCTTCAGATATCCCTCCTCCTCCAGCACTTTGAAGTTTGCAAAAAAGCGTTCCTCCTTTACCCTGATCACAAGGGCGAATTTCCGATAAACAGCCGGAGGATAAAAGATGCTCAGGAATCGTCTGGCAATGATTTCATATACCTTTGCAGAAACCGGAGGCAGCGACGAAAGATTGTTCAGTCCCTGGCCTGTGGGAATAATGGCATAATGGTCTGTAATCTGCTTATCGTTCACATAACGGGTTTTGGCAATCCCCTTGTGCCTTCCCTCAGAGAGAATCCAGGCCGCCGCCTCCCCCGTGTGCCCAAAGCCCCGCAGCCCCCCGATATTCTTATGAATTTCCTTTGCCACGGCAGAGGAAAGCACCCTGGCGTCGGTCCTGGGATAGGTGACCATCTTCCTTTCATAGAGCTCCTGGACAATCCGAAGGGTCTCGTCGGGACTGATCTTGAAATATTTGGAGCAGTCGTTCTGCAGCTCCGCCAGATTGTAAAGCAGCGGCGGATTTTTCTTTTCCTGCTTCCGCTCTATGCTTTCCACTGTGATATCCCCCACCGGCTCCTTTTCCAAATAGGCGATCAGCTTTTCTGCGCTCTCTTTTTCCCGAAAACCGTTCTCTTTGTATAGAAGGGGCGAAGCATACAAGCCAGAGCCCTCCACCGCCTTCCACTCTCCCGAAAAGCATTTCTCCTGCAGCTTGAAATTTCCAATCACCCTGTAAAAGGGGGTCTTTACAAAGGAACGGATTTCCCGCTCGCGGTTGACGATCATGCCAAGGACGCAGGTCATCACACGGCCCACGGAAATAACCGCCTTATCCCGTTTCAGGTAGTCCCGCAGGGTTCTCCCGTATTTCAACGTCAGGGCCCTGGAAAAATTAATTCCCATCAGATAGTCCTCTTTTGCACGCAAATAAGCCGCGTGGCTTAAGTTGTCATATTCCTTCAGGTCCTTAGCCTCGCGGATTCCTCTTAAAATTTCTTCTTCCGTCTGGGAATCAATCCAGACCCTTTTTCGTTCCTTGCCCTGTACTTGAGCCATCTGCTCCACCAGACGGTAAATATACTCTCCCTCCCGTCCGGAGTCGGTACAGACGTAAATGGTGCTTACGTCCGGACGGTTCAGCAGTCCGCTCACAATAGAATACTGTTTGCGGGCACTTTCGATTACCTCATAACGAAAGGTTTCCGGGATAAAGGGAATGGTATCAAAGCTCCATCGTCTGTATTTCTCGTCATAGGCTTCCGGATAGCTCATTGTCACCAGATGTCCCACACACCAGGTGACAATGGCCTCCCCGCCCTCCAGGTACCCTTCCCTGGAGTTCATATTTATTTTCAGTGCGGCGGCAAATTCCCTTGCCACACTGGGTTTTTCCGCTATAAATAAGTTTTTGCCCACGAATCTATGTCCTCACTTAAGCTGTGAAGGCCTTCTGAAAAAGCTTTTCCAGCTCCTCCGGCGGCTGCGGCTTTCCACAAAGATACCCCTGAATCACGTCACAGCCAATGGCATGCAGGTACTTATACTGCTGTTCATCCTCCACACCCTCGGCGATGGACTCAAAGCCCAGACATTCCACCATATTGATGATGGATTCTGTGATCACCCTGGTGGCAGAATCCGTCAAAACCGTGTCAGTAAAGCTTTTGTCAAGCTTTAACGTATCTATGGGAAGCTGCTTTAAATAGGACAGAGAAGAAAATCCTGTGCCGAAGTCATCCAGGGATATTTTGATCCCACAGGCATGCAGCTGTTTGAGCTTATCGGAAACCATGTCAAAGTCATTGATCAGGATGCTCTCCGTAATTTCCAGTTCTACGTCGGAGGGATCTACCTGATATTTCCGGATGGTCTTTAAAAGAGAATCCACAAAATCGTCTCTTGCGCACTGCAGCGCGGATATATTGATGGACATGATAAAGGAAACTCCATATTGCTTCCGCCAGGCAGAATACTGCCTGATGCTTTGTTCCACCACCCAGTTTCCGATGGGAATAATGGCGCCGTTTTTCTCCGCAATAGGAATAAACACGGAAGGGCTTATCATCTTCCCGTCCTCCTCCCGCCATCTCACAAGCGCCTCAACCCCGCGCAGCTTTTGGTTCCCCGCATAAAACTGGGGCTGAAAATATAGCACAAAATTTTTCTTGAACACAGCCTCCTTGAGCTTGTTTTCCAGCTCAACCGTCTCCAGAAATTCATTCAGTATGGAAGCGTTAAAATACCGTATGGTATTCTTTCCGGTGCTCTTCCCTTTAAACATGACGATCTCCGCACACTTCATCAGCTCAAGGGCCGAGGACGCCGCCTCAGGAAACTCTGCAACGCCTATGCTGACGGTAATCTGAAGCTCCTGGCCACTGCTTAAGCAGAAGGGCTCCCTGGTTCGCTTCTGTATGGTCTTGTGTATGTGCTCCACGCTGTGGTCTCCCATGGGCTCATAAATGGCCATACAATACACATCGCTGCTTAAATGACAGACGATTACCTCCTTGCTGCACAGCTCCTTTAAAAAGCTGCCAAACTGCTGGACCAGCTCGTCTCCAACTACCAGGCCCATACCGTCATTTATCTTTCTAAAATCGTCGATGTCGATCACCAGTACGCTGACCACACTGTTTCTTTCCTTGGCAGTTCTCACAAATTCGCCCAGCTGGCGCACAAAATAATTGCGGTTATAGAGTCCTGTGAGCCCATCATAATATGCCATGTAGGTCAGCTCTTCATTCTGATTTTTAAATTTTGTGATATCGGAGGTGCATATCACCTTCTCCTCTGGACGTCCCAGGGCGTCATAGGTTACATTGGCGCAAAACCGAAACCACCGCTTTTTATCCTTCATAAGACATTCTGCCGTCAGAGAAGCTTCTCCACTTTTTTCCAAAAACAAAACGTCTCTCAGCTTAAGCAGGCAGGATTCGTCCACAGCGTCAAAAAGCTTTGCCGCCTCCTTCATGTCGTGCACTTCAAAGTCAAAAAAATCATGCCACTTCCCCAAGGTGACAACTTCATTTTTCTCAAAAGAATAATACAGAAAAGCCTCGGCAGAGGCATCGCATACCATATGGTACATGCGTTCCTTTGCCGCCAGCTTTTGGTTCATCGCTTTCAACAGATTTAATTGATAGCGCATTTCATTCATAATATGCCTCCCCGATATCCGAAACGGGCAAAGCCCGACAGACAAAACCCTGTTATCGTTTTGTGATGTACCCCTGGGCCTTTAACAGCTCCGCACAGAGAATCGCTCCGCCAGCAGCTCCCCGAACCGTATTGTGAGACAGCCCTACAAACTTATAATCATACACTGTATCCTCGCGCAGCCTTCCCACGCTGATTCCCATGCCCTTTTCATAGTCCACATCCAAAGCCACCTGTGGTCTGTTTTCCTCCTCAAGATACTGGATAAACTGCTTAGGTGCGCTGGGAAGCCCAAGTCTTTGAGGCTCTCCACTGAAGGATACAAGCTTCTCGATCAGCTGCTCCTTTGAAGGCTTCTTTTTAAATTTCACAAAGACCGCCGCCGTATGGCCGTTCAAAACCGGCACCCGGATACACTGACAGGTGATTACAGGAGACTGGGCCGGCACAATCACCCCGTCCTGTATGGAACCCCAGATGCGGAGGGGCTCCTTCTCGCTTTTCTCCTCTTCTCCGCCGATATAGGGGATAATGTTTCCCACCATCTCCGGCCAGTCCTGAAAGGTCTTGCCGGCTCCTGAGATAGCCTGATAAGTGGTTGCCACCACCTCGCAGGGCTCAAACTCCTTCCATGCCGTCAGCACAGGCGCGTAGCTCTGGATAGAGCAGTTGGGTTTTACCGCAACAAAGCCTCTTTTTGTTCCAAGACGCTTTTTCTGATATTCTATCACTTCCATATGCTGAGGATTAATCTCCGGTATCACCATGGGAACGTCGGGCGTCCATCTGTGAGCGCTGTTGTTGGATACTACGGGAGTCTCTGTCCTGGCATAAGCCTCCTCTATCTTCTTAATCTCATCCTTTGTCATATCCACTGCGCTGAATACAAAGTCCACCTGAGACGCCACCGCCTCCACTTCATTCACATTCATGACAACAAGACCTTTTACCGCCTCCGGCATGGGGGCGTCCATCTTCCATCTGCCTCCCACGGCCTCTTCATAGGTCTTTCCCGCAGAACGGGGGCTTGCCGCTATGGTAGTCACCTCAAACCAGGGGTGATTTTCCAGAAGGGAAATAAAGCGCTGTCCCACCATGCCTGTTCCGCCTAAAATACCAACCTTTAATTTCTCACTCATATTTTTTTTCCTCCTCCCGGCGCAGCCGGATAATCTATTGTTTCTGCGGGTTTAAGATCACATTGTCCGGCAGAATATCAATTCTGTCCTCCTGCAGATATTTTTGGTTTACCTCGATTACCTTCTTCATGGCCTCCGGTCCGGGCGCGCCGATGGTAAGCCTTTTTTCCACACAGGTCTTTAAGGAAACCGCCTCGTAAAAGTCAGGCTCAAATCTATCGCTGATGGCCTGCAGCTCCTCAAGGCTTAAGGCATCAATAGAGGTATCCTTGTCAATACAGTATAATACCAGTCTTCCTATAACAGCATGTGCATCCCGGAAGGGAACCCCTTTGTTCACCAGGTAGTCCGCAGCGTCCGTGGCATTGCTGAAACCGTTCACCGCACTTTTTTCCATGCGGTCCTTTTTAAATCTCATGGTTTTCAGCATCCCTGTAAACAGAATCAGACAATTCTGCACCGTATCCATGGCGTCAAAGGATACCTCCTTGTCCTCCTGCATATCCTTATTATAGGCAAGGGGCAGTCCTTTCATGGTCGTAAGAAGAGAAACCAGTGCGCCGTACACCCGGCCTGTTTTTCCTCTCACCAGCTCCGCGATATCAGGATTTTTTTTCTGGGGCATGATGCTGCTTCCGGTGGAGTAAGCGTCATCCAGCTCCACAAACTGATATTCATTGGAATTCCACAGTATAATTTCTTCACAAAAACGGCTTAGGTGCATCATCACAGTGGACAGCGCCGCGAGAAATTCTATCAGATAATCTCTGTCGGCCACGGAATCCATACTGTTTAAGGTGGGCCCCTCAAACCCCATCAGAGAAGAGGTATAGCTTCTGTCCAGAGGATAGGTGGTTCCCGCCAGGGCTCCCGCTCCCAGAGGGCAGTAATTCATGCGGCAGTAAATATCCTTCATCCGAAGCCTGTCGCGCTTGAACATTTCAAAGTAGGCACCATAATGATGGGCGAGGGTTGTGGGCTGGGCCTTCTGCAGATGGGTAAATCCAGGCATATAGGTTTCCAGATTTTCCTCCATGGTGTGGAGAATTACCTCTAAAAGGGACTTTAACAGGTCGTCCGTTTTCAAAACCTGCAGTCTGGTATACAGCTTCATGTCTAACGCCACCTGATCGTTTCTGCTCCTGCCTGTATGAAGCTTCTTTCCGGCCTCTCCGATCCGGCTGATAAGCTTGGCCTCCACAAAGCTGTGAATATCCTCATATTCCGGACCGATCTCCAGATCGCCTCTGTCTACATCATCCCGTATTCCCGTAAGTCCCTTGATAATGTCATCCCTCTCTGCGGATGTGAGAATCCCCTGCTTGGAAAGCATGATGACATGGGCGATGCTGCCCTCTATATCCTGGTGGAATAAACGCTTGTCAAACTGTATGGACGCATTAAACTCATAAACCATCCGGTCCGTTTCTTTGGTAAAGCGTCCGCCCCACAACTGTGCCATAGCCTGTCTCCTGTCTTTTTTTTAAACTCGAAATTGATATTACCATAAAAAACGCTTTTCTGCAATACAGTGTACCGTTAGTTTTACACCCTTTTTCCGCCTTTATCATAATATATGATAAATTGATTTCATAATCGCGAAAGGGTATGTCCTTTATGCAGAACATCTTGGAGCTTAAAAATATCGGCTATTCCTATCACAGCCTTCAAGGAGAAACAAAGGCCCTTAAAAACATTTCTTTCGGCGTAGGGGAGGGGGAATTTGTAGCGGTGGTGGGTCCAAGCGGCTGCGGAAAATCCACACTGCTTTCCATTATATCCGGCCTGCTTCCACCGGAAAGGGGCACCATCGCAGTGAATAATCCGGACGGTTCCCTCCATTACCCCAGGGTTGGATATATGCTTCAGCGGGATCATCTCTTTGAATGGCGCACTGTATACAAAAATGTTATTTTGGGACTGGAAATCAACCATATGATGACCCCGGAGAGGCTGGCCCATGTAGACCAGCTGCTTTTTGATTACGGGCTGGATAAATTCCGGGACAAACGTCCAAGCGAGCTGTCCGGGGGCATGAAGCAGCGGGCGGCGCTGATACGGACTCTGGCCCTGGACCCCCAGCTGCTTCTTCTGGATGAGCCCTTCAGTGCTCTGGATTACCAGACAAGACTTATGGTTTCTTCGGATATCTGCCAGCTGATACGGGCTGCCGGAAAAACCATGATCATCATTACCCATGATCTTTCCGAGGCCATCAGCCTTGCGGACCGTGTAATCATCCTGTCTGCAAGACCGGCCGTGGTAAAAATGAAGGTTCCCATTCATCTTACCCTGTCCGACGACTCGCCGCTGGCCGCAAGAAACGCACCGGAATTTCAATCTTATTTCAATCAACTGTGGGAGGAGCTTGGCTGTGAAAGAAAAGAAATGTGAATTGACAAAGCAGGAGGAATTTGTAAAAAGCCACAAGAGGCATCATCATCTGATTACCTCCTGGCGTTTTCTGATATTAGTCCTTTTTTTGGTTTTGTGGGAGGCAAGCGCTGATTTGGGCTGGATAGACAGCTTTTTCTTTTCCAGCCCAAGCCGTGTGGTGCTGCTTTTTATAGAGCTTTGTGCAGATCGCTCCATCTTCCTTCACATTGGCATCACCCTTTGGGAAACCCTTCTAAGCTTTCTTTTGGTGTTTCTCATCAGTTTGATCAGCGCTACGCTGCTATGGTATTCTACGAAGCTTTCCGAAATTTTAGAACCGTACCTGGTTATTTTAAACAGTCTGCCGAAATCTGCTCTGGCTCCGCTGTTTATCGTATGGCTGGGAACGGGAACAAAAACCATAATCGTAGCAGGCATATCCGTGGCCCTGTTCGGCTCCATCATCAGCTTTTACACAGGCTTTAAGCAGAGTGATTCCGAGAAGGTGACTCTCATCTACACCCTTGGAGGGAAAAGGAAGGACGCCTTTTTCAAAGTAATTCTCCCAAGCTCCGTGCCCGTGCTTTTAAGCACCACCAAGGTAAATATCGGCCTTGCCCTGGTAGGCGTGATTATCGGCGAGTTTCTTGCCGCAAGGCAGGGACTTGGATATCTGATTATATATGGATCCCAGGTATTTCAGCTTGACCTGGTGATAATGGCGGTAGTGATCCTGTGTCTGATCGCCTTTGGCCTGTACCGGGGGATACAGCAGATAGAGTATCATATCAGAAAGGGCTGAGCGAAAATGTCCGTGTCAGAAAAAAGGGAGTCAGGAAAAGAATGTCCTGACTCCCTTTGGCAAAGGATACCTTATATTTTACAGGCTGTTAAGCTCCTTTAATATCGCTTCCAGTTCCTTATGGGAGCCTTTGTCAAAGCTCAGCATTCCCCGCAAGGGCATATACTTCATCATTGCCAGCTCCATTTCCTCTGTGATGGCCTCCTTGGCGGCGCTGCTCTTCTCAGGCTCCTTTTTCTCCTGGTTTTCCATCTGTGTGCTCTGCTTCTTTCGGAAACGCTCCACCACTGCTCTTGCCGCCGGATCCTTGTATATATCCTCATAAATGGAATCCCCGTCATAGGTTCTCTTTATCTGGGTGGTAGACTCCACCATTACAGTCTGGCAAAGAACAATATCCCGGGAGGACTTTCCGATCAGAATATCAAATTCTCCGGATTCCACATACCAGTCGTGAATCTCCGTGTTGTAGTATGCAAAGGCCCGCTTGCCCAAAGTAAAGGAAACTGTCTTTGTCTCTCCCGGCAAAAGAGCGATCTTTGCAAAATCCCGAAGCTCCTTCTCCGGCCGCAGCACAGAGCTTTCTTTATCCCGGACATAGAGCTGGACGATCTCTTTTCCTGGGCGTTTTCCCGTGTTTGTAATATCCACACTTACAGTAAGGGTATCCGTATCCTTTAGCTTTTGCCTGTCAGCCCGCAGATTGGAATAGGTAAACTCCGTGTAGGATAAGCCGTGTCCGAAGGGGAACAATACTTCCATTTTCTTTTTGTCATAATACCGGTATCCCACAAAAACTCCCTCCCGGTAGTCCACACTGTTTCCTTCCCCGGGGAAAAACAGATAAGAGGGATTGTCCTCCAATTTCACAGGGAAGGTCTCCGGCAGCTTGGCACTGGGATTTACCCTGCCAAACAGAATATCATATTCTGCCGCCCCCACGGCCTGGCCGCTCAGATAGGCTTCCACAATACCCTTAACCTTGTCCGCCCAGGGCATTTCCACCGGAGAACCATTGTGCAGCACTACAATTACATTTTCCTGTACCTTTAAAATCTCATCGATCAACGCATTCTGACAGTCCGGTATGCGCATATGGGTTCGGTCAAAGCCCTCCGATTCAAATGCGTCCGGCAGTCCTGCAAAGATCACTGCGGCCTTTGCTTCTCTTGCGGCCTCCACAGCCTCCTTCACCAGCGTTTCATTTATTTCATCTTTCTCATCATCAAAGCCCTGGGCAAAAATAATGTTGGGATTTGCCGCAGCCGCATCCATGACAGAGGTCACCTTATGGCTGTTGATATGGGAGCTTCCGCCTCCCTGATAGCGGGGTTTTTTCGCATATTTCCCGATAAATGCGATTTTTTCCGACTCATCCAGGGGCAGTACGCCGTCATTCTTTAAAAGGACTATGGTTTCCTCTGCAATTTTCCTCGCCGCCTCATGGTCTGCATCCCTGTCAAACACAGCAGTTTTATCTCGATTTTCCGCAAAGCGGAACACTATATTCAGGATTCTTGCCACCGCCTGATCCAAAATCTCCTCAGAAAGCCTGCCCTCTTTCACCGCTGTCACAATCAGCTGGTCATTCTCCCCGTTTGAGGAGGGCATCTCCAGATCAAGACCTGCGGCCAGATCCTCCACACGGCTGTTCACGGCGCCCCAGTCGCTTACCACATAGCCGTCAAAGCCCCACTCCTTTCTCAGCACATCTGTGAGATAGGTTTTATTTTCCGCCGCATAGACACCGTTTATTTTATTGTAGGAGCACATGACCGTCCAGGGCTTCTGTTTGCACACGGCCCCTTCAAAAGCAGCCAGATAGATTTCACGAAGCGTTCTCTCATCTATGTTGGAGGAGCTGCTCATTCTTCTGGTCTCCTGGTTGTTTGCCAGAAAATGCTTGATGCTGGTTCCCACATTTTTACTCTGTACGCCCTTGATGAGGGCTCCTGCCATTTCAGTGGCTAACAGCGGGTCCTCGGAATAGTATTCAAAATTCCTGCCGCAGAGAGGGGAACGCTTTATATTCACCGCCGGACCTAAAATGACGCTGACTCCCTCCGCCTGACATTCATTTCCTAAAATTTCTCCCATTTCCTCTAAGAGCTCTCTGTTAAAGGATGCGGCAGTAGCACATCCCGCCGGAAAGCAGACGGCCTTAATACTCTCATTTACTCCCAGATGATCCGCCTCCTGATCCTGCTTGCGCAGGCCGTGAGGGCCATCTGATACCATGGACGGTGCAATTCCCAGCCTTTCGATGCCTTTCGTGTGCCAGAAATCACCTCCGGAACACAAGGAGGCCTTTTCCTCCAGTGTCATTTGTGCAATTAATTCCTTGATCTTTTCTTCTTTCAAGCTCGTACCTCCTCCTGCCCGTTGAAACGGACCTCTGTTTCTCATTGTAATTTTATCCTATCAGAAAAAAGAAATTCCGTATATTTCTTTTCTTGACAAGAATATAGGTCAATCTTGACTTTTTCCTTCCTGCTTTCTATGATGATTTTAGGGAAAGCAAAAAGAAGATAACCACATCGGAAAGGGAGGGATTTTCCGTGCATCAAAGTATTCATGAGGAAATACCGGTATCGGAAGCTTTAGAGGTAAACTTTAGAATTTATGAGGACAGCAATCATCTGGTTCCCAACCACTGGCACGACAGTCTGGAGGTAGTGTATCTTTATCAGGGAACGATGAAGGTAACCATAGCGGACAAGGCTTATCTGTTAAATCAGGGAGATTTTATCCTGATAAACTCAGCAGACATCCATTCCACCTTCTGCGAAGCCTATGTAAAGGTGCTGCTGCTTCAGATTCCCCAGACCTTTTTAAAACAAGCCATATCAGGCTTTGAACAGAGCAGATTTTGTAATTTCTATCAGCAAAGCGATGCCTTAAACACCCACGCTTCTCCCCAGTTTCAGGAAATCCACAGTAAAATCACACAGCTTCTGCTGTGTATGGGAGAAGCCTTCTACCAGAAGCAGCCATGGTATTCCCTGCATTTTAAAAGTCTTCTGTATGAACTATTGTTCCTGCTTATGAAATACTTCCGCCAGGAGATCAATCCTGTCCTGCAGGTGAAAACGGCCAAGAATCTCAAACGCTTAGAGGGCATTCTCAATTATGTGAGAGACCATTATCAGGAAAGCGTTTCCCTGACGGAAATTGCAGAATTTGCCGGTCTTACCCCGGAATATTTCTGCAGGTTTTTTAAAAAATATATGGGACAGACCTTTCAGGAGTATTTAAACACCGTGCGCCTGACTCATGTGTATGAGGACTTGGCAGAAACAGATTTGAGCCTTACCACCATTCTCGGCAGCCACGGCTTTACCAACTATAAGCTCTTTATGCGTATGTTCCGCAATACCTATCACTGCACTCCTTCTCAGATGAGAAAAATCCTGTCAGGGAAGGACAAAGGGGATTAAAAGATTGCCTTACAAAAAGGCACCCCGGAAACATATGATGTTTCCGGGGCGCCTTTGCCAGTAAGCTGAAAATGGGACTCGAACCCACGACCCCTTCATTACGAGTGAAGTGCTCTACCAACTGAGCTATTTCAGCACCTAGCATAAAGCTGTAAAAGGGGAATTGGTTGCAATTGCTTTTGCAACTAAGTGTATTATATCGGGTTTGGCTTTTTTTTGCAACCATAAATTTATTATTTTTTACAAAAAGTACCGCCAATAATGACAATTATCGACAATCTCCGAAAAAAGCCTTTACCAAAAGCTCTTTAGCGCGCTCCCTTGTCATAGATAACCCCCAGCGCTCTGGGCGCTCCGTTCTGTTTTGAGAAGAAAATCAGAAGCAAGAGGGTAAGCACATAGGGCAGTATCATCACCAAGTCCTGAAAGCTGCTGGGCATCTGCAAAACCTGTACCAGGCGGTATCCGCCGGAACGGGCAAAGCCAAATAAAAGGCAGGCCGCCAGAGTAGGCAGAATTTTCCAGTTTCCAAAAATCAAGGCAGCGATGGCCAGATAGCCATATCCCACATAAATATTAGAGGAAAAATTGGCGGAGATGGAATAGGCAAAGCAGATTCCGCCCAGGCCGGACAAAGCGCCGGATATGATAATGGCAGCCAGCCGGATTTTTCCCACATTTCTTCCGGCGGCATCCACAGCATGGGGATTATCTCCGCAGGCCCGCAGGTGCATGCCGAATCTGGTCTTGTACATCACAAACCAGGATAAAAAAGCCACCAGCACAATGACGATCTCAAAAGGATACAGATTGGTAAAAACAGCTCCCAGCACAGGAATCTCTGAAAGGAACGGCACCGTAATCCGGGAGGACACCGTCAGCACAAACTTATCCGAGGCTGCCCCAAAAAAGATACGGTTGAAAAGCTTTGTCAGATAGGCGGTAAGCGCCATAGCCAGAATATTTACCACCACACCGCTGATTACCTGGTTTGCCTTAAATTTCAGGCAAAGCAGGGCATGAATCAAAGCAAAGGCGCCTCCTCCGATCACGGAAAAAGCCATGGCAATATAGAAGGGGACGGGAGAATTACCGGCAAAGCTTCCCGACACAAGCACCGCCGCGAAGGCGCCTGTAAAGGCTCCAAACCCCTGCAGGCCCTCCACTGCCAGCATAGTTACGCCTGATTTTTCGCAGTAGATGCCGCCGATGGCCATAATAAACAGGGGAAGAGCGAAGGATAATCCGTCTATAATGATAATGTTCATATTTTCCTCTCATTCTGCCGCGCAGGCGGCTTTGTAATCAGATGGAACTTTGTTCTGCTTTTTTCGCATCCAAAGTATTTCTTCTATGTTCCATTCTCCACTTGATATACACATTGCAGGCGCTGAATAAAAGAATGATGCCGGTGATTACAGAGGCAATCTCCGAATCCACCCCAGCCGCCGACTTCATATAGGTGCTGCCCTTGCCGATCAGGGTAATCAGCATCGTTGAGAAAATGATACCCACCGGGTGGTTGTTTCCCAAAAGGGAAACTGCAATGGCGTCAAAGCCTGTGCTGATCAGCACCTTTGGCTGAATGGACCCTACGTATCCAAGATAATAGGTGACTCCTGCCAGTCCGGCCAGGGCACCCGATATGGTCATGGACAGCACCATGCTTCTCCCCACGTTAATTCCGGCATATTTTGCCGCACTTCGGGAATATCCCACAGCCTTCAGCTCGTAGCCCAGCCTTGTCTTGGCCAGAAGAAACCACACCAAAAACACAGCCAGAAGAGCAATGACAATTCCCAGCGGAATGTCCAGCTTCAAATTTCCCACCGGCGTGTTCATCAATGTCAGTCTCGCCGCATCAGAAACCTCTCTTGACTGTCTGGAGACCGGGTCCACGAAATAAGTATTGATAAAAAAGCTTATGACATACTGGAAAATATAATTTAACATAATGGAAGAAACCACTTCATTGATGTTGAAGCGGTATTTTAGCAATCCAATCAGCGCTCCCGCAAGAGAGCCGGCCACAATGCCCACCAGAATCACCAAAGGCTTTGCAAGCACTCCGTTAAGCCCGCTGTAGCCCACAATTACCGTAGCCGTAAATCCCGCCGCCAGCATCTGCCCCGATACGCCGATGTTAAAAAGCCCGGCTTTAAGGGCCACTGCCACCGCCAGCGCAGCAAATATCATAGGAGTAAAATAATTTACATAGCTGAAAAAGTCCGTCAGCATGCTCTTGTAGGAGGCATAGGACGCCTTGGGAGCCAGTCCGCTCCCCTGTAATAAGGAATAATAGGCCCGAAAGGGATTGCTTCCTGTAAGAGCAATGATAATGCCTCCCGCAACCAGACTGCACAAAATCGCAAAGAGAGGAATCCTCACAGAGGTCCATAATTTCTTTACCTGTCTCATTTATGCCATGCCTCCCTTCTTTTGTACGCCGGCCGTATGGCGGACGCCCATCATAAACTCTCCCACCTGATTGGTGGTAAGGGTATCTGCCGGAGCTATCTTCTGCAGGCTTCCGTTATAGATCACCGCAATGGTGTCCGCACAATTCATGATCTCATCCAGCTCCAGAGAAATCAAAAGAATGGCCTTGCCCTTGTCCCGCTCTCCGATCATCTGCTTATGAATATTCTCAATGGCACCGATATCCAATCCCCTGGTAGGCTGCACAAATATCATCAGGGGAGAACCCAGCTCGATCTCCCTGGCAATAATGGCCTTCTGCTGATTGCCGCCGCTCATGGAGCGCACGATGGTAGCGCTTCCCTGACCGCTTCGGATATCATAGTCGTGTATAAGCTTCTCACTGTTTTTTTGAAAGGCCTCCTCCCTCAGCACTCCCTTTCTGCAGAAGGGTTCCTTGTAATAATCCTTTAACGCCAGATTATCTGACAGGGAAAAGTCCATGACCAGACCATAATTCTGTCTGTCCTCAGGAATATAGGAGATTCCTCTCTTTGTCCGCTCCCGTATGGAAAGATTTGTGATATTTTCGCCGTTTAGGGTTATTGTGCCAAAACGGGCCGGAATCAGTCCCGCTATGGCATCTGCAATTTCCACCTGTCCGTTTCCCGCCACGCCTGCAATGGCCAATATTTCTCCTGCGTGAACCTGAAAAGAAGCGTCACGCACCACCTGAAAATTCTGCTTGTCAAACACATTCAGATGGGACACGTCCAGGACTACACTGCCAGGCTTTGCGGGGGTCTTTACCGTCTCAAAGCTTACCTCCCGCCCCACCATCATGTTGGCCATCTTCTTGGTGGAGGTGTCTGCCACATCCAAAACGCCGATCAGCTTCCCTCTGTTTAAGATAGCGCATCGATCTGCAATTTTCTTGATTTCCTCCAGCTTATGGGTGATCAGAATGATCGTTTTTCCCTTGTCCCGAAGCCCCTTTATGATATCCAGCAGAAATTCGATCTCCTGGGGCGTCAAAACTGCCGTAGGCTCATCGAAAATAAGGATTTCAGCCTCCCTGTAAAGCATTTTCAAAATCTCCACTCTCTGCTGTGTGGAAACGTTGATGTTCTCGATTAAATCCGTTGGATTCACCGCAAGACCATATTTTTCCGAAAGCGCTCCAATTTCCTGGTTTGCCTTTTTCATATCCACCACGTTGATACAGCCCAGGACCTTCTTTACCGGCTCCATCCCCATAACGATATTTTCCGCAACGGTAAAATTGGACACCAGCTTAAAGTGCTGATGTACCATGCCGATATTCAGCCGGGCAGCGTGATTGGGCGACTCCAGCTTCACCTTCTCCCCGCGAATAAAAATCTCACCCTCATCCGGCTCATACATTCCAAAGAGCATACTCATCAGAGTGGATTTGCCGGCGCCGTTTTCCCCAAGCAGAGCAAAGATTTCACCCTTTTTGATCTGAATAGTCACGTCATCATTGGCTGTGATCCCAGGAAAACGTTTGGTAATATGTTTCATTTCCACAATATAGTCAGCCATGCTTTCTCCCATCTGCCGCTAAACAGCCTTCGTTTTTTCATAGTATAACAGATTTTGTCTCATTTAGGAACCTGAAATTTATAAAACGACGGATGCCCTTTGGGGAACATCCGTCGTCCGTTACTTTAAAACTTATGTTTTTCCTTACCAGGTAAAGGTCTCAGGCGTAATTCCGTTGAAGTTTGCCGCAGGAACAATCTCTCCGCTCTTTACCAGGGCCTGAGCCGCGTCAATCTTTTCAATGGCTTCAGCACTCAGCTGGTTTCTGCCCTCTTCGCTTACATAGCCTGTGGAATCGGTGGCTGCTGTCAGCGTCACATTAGCGCCTGCAAAGGTGCCGTCCTTCACGGTATTAAGCGCATTGTAAACCGTATCGTGCATTACCTTAAGACCGCTGGTGAGTACTACGTTGGTATCTCCGTTTGCGCCGTCGTCATACTGGTCAACGTCACAGCCGATTACCATAACGCCGTCTGCCTCCTTTGCTGCGGTAAACACACCGTTGCCGGAAGCTCCTGCCGCCACAAAAATGATGTCAACACCTTCTGCAATCAAAGCGTTGCCAAGCACCTTGCCGGTAGCCTCATCAGAAAAGTTTCCTACATAGTTGCCGCCCACATTCGCGCCGGTTACATCTGTTCCGGCATAGGAAGGAAGCTCAACCACCTCCACATTCAGGCCTTCGGTCTCATTTGCATATTTTACGCCGCACTCAAAGCCATACTGATAATTTACATTGGAAGGATAAGCAATTCCGTTCACAACTGCCACCTTGCCCGTGGTAGTAGAAAGGGCAGCTGCCATACCCGCATAGAAGCCGCTCTCCTGCTCTGCGTAGTACGCCGCATACACATTGTCGATCACCTGATCCTCTGTTACCTCTGTTCCTCCGATGGTAGGCCAGGAATCAATGAGAATAAACTTTGTGTCAGGGTTTTCCTGCGCTACATCGCCGATGCCCGCAAACTGGAAGCCGCAGCAGACAATCACGTCGTAGTCGGCAACCACATCTGCAACTGCCTGAACAGCCGCTGCGCTGTCACCGGATTCCTCCCTGATGGGAGTAACGGTTGCGCTGGGATTTTCCTCGATAAACTTCAAAACGCCGTTATAGTTGTCCTGATTAAAGGAACCATCGTCCACACCTGAAGGGCTGGAAACGATAGCAATCTTTAATCCCTCCCCGCTGCCTTCCTGTGCAGCCTCTTCGCCGGTGCTTTCCACAGCCTCTTCCACAGTGCCTTCTACAGTGCTTACAGACGCTTCACTGCTGTTGTCTGCCGTGGTTTCCCCACCGCAGGCAGCAAGAGAAAAAGTCATAACCGCTGCAAGTGCAAATGCCAATGCTTTTTTCATAATTCTCCTCCTTTATTAACCCATTGGTCCTTCTTTTGTCCCACACAGATAATACTGTGAAGATACATTGATAATATAACATCAGCCTGTACAAAATTCAACCATTAAATTACTGCTTTGACACTTCCTGTCAATTTTCGCCCTTCATGTGCACATCCAGCTGGGGATAGGGAATCTCTATCCCCGCCCGGTCAAGGGCATATTTACAGTTTTCCGTAATGCGCCATTTCCCCTCCCAGAAATGTTCATTTGTAAAAAAGCAGCGCACTCCCAGATTGATGGCGGAGGCTGCAAGCTCCGACACATACACGCGCATTTCCTGATCCTTCAGTACAAAGGGATCCTTTTCCAAAACCTCCATAAGCGCTTCCTTCGCCTTTTTGATATCGGAATCGTAGGAAATGCCGATCACAATATCCATCCTTCGGGTTTTGGCAGCGGACATATTGATAATACTGTTGTTTGCCAGGGTGCCGTTTGGCAGCACGATCACCTTGTTATCGCCGGTCACCAGCTTGGTATAAAAAATCTGAATCTCCGCAACGGTTCCCTCCTGATGATCCGTATTTTCGTGGATATAATCCCCCACCTTAAAAGGCTTCAGCACCAGTATCAGCACACCTCCCGCCAGATTGGAAAGACTGCCCTGAATGGCAAGGCCGATAGCTACACCCGCAGAACCAAGCAGGGCCACAATGCTGGCCGCATCCACGCCAAAGGAAGTCGCCAGTAAAAAGATCAGCACCACATAAAGGGACGTTTTCAAAAAGGAATCCACAAACTGCACGGCGCCCACCTCCGCGCCTGCTCTCTGCATGGACTTTCGCAGTATCTTGCGCAAAAGCTTCACAACCTGTACGCCGATTAAAAAAAACACTACTGCCAGCACTACGCGGATTCCAAGATGCAGCGCCTTTTCCGGCAGCGTCTCCAAAAAATCCAAAAGCATTATTTCTCCCCTTTCTTTTTCTTCCGAACGGGTGTGTTTTTCCGGATTCTCTGCTCGATTACCCTCTCAAGCTCCTCCTCCGTGTAGGGTATGAATTCCAGAATGCTCAAGGACAGGGGGGCCAGCTTTACGGTGATGGACTGCTTTTTGTCGTCCCATTCCACATCCTGGGCTTTTTTCACTCTGCCGTTTACCACGCCGCTTCCACCGTACTTCACATGATCAGAATTAAAAATTTCCTTATACTTTCCCTCAAAAGGCACCCCGGTAGTGATCTCCTGCTCCACCCCGGCAAAATTGGCCACCACCAAAAGAACCTCCTCTTGGTCTGCTCCTTTTCTTAAATAACTCAGATAGCACTCTTTCGAGGAAATGTTGTTGATCCACGCAAAGCCCTCCGGACTGTCGTCAAGCTCATACAATGCCTTCCTGGTCCGGTACAGATGATTTAAGTCCTTCATCAGCTCTGCCACTCCCGCATGCTCTGGATTTTGCAAAAGCTCCCACTCTATGCGCCTGTTTTCGTTCCACTCGTCAAACTCTCCGATATCCTGGCCCATAAACAAGAGCTTCTTTCCAGGATGGGTGATCATATAGGAGTAGGTCAGCCTCAGGTTTGCAAATTTATCCTTTCTCTCTCCCGGCATTTTGCCGATCATGGTAGCCTTCCCGTGAACCACCTCGTCATGGGAGAATACCAGCATAAATTTTTCGCTGTAGGCGTAGATCATGCTGAAGGTCAGTTCGCCGTGGTGATAGCTTCTGAAATAGGGATCATATTTGATATAGGTGAGATAGTCGTTCATAAAGCCCATATTCCACTTTAAATCAAAGCCAAGTCCTCCCTCCTCCAGGGAACCGGTGATCAGAGGGAAGGCGGTACTCTCCTCTGCAATGGACAGCACACCGGGGTTGCGCTTTTTCATGATGGAATTCAGGTGCTTCATAAATTCAATGGCCTCCAGGTTTTCCTTGCCCCCGTACATATTGGCCACCCACTCGCCGTCCTTTTTACCGTAGTCCAGATAAAGCATGCTGGCCACCGCATCCATGCGGATAGCGTCGGCATGATATTTTTCCACCCAGAACAGCGCGTTGGCAATCAGATAATTTGACACCTGAGGCCGTCCGTAATTATAGATCAGCGTCCCCCAGTGAGGATGAAAGCCCTGTCTTGGGTCTTTATGCTCATACAGGCAGGTGCCGTCAAAATTGGACAAGCCATAGGTATCTCTTGGGAAATGGGCGGGCACCCAGTCAAGGATCACGCCGATGCCAGCCTTGTGGAGCTCATTTACAAAAAACATGAAATCCTCCGGGCTTCCATACCTTGCCGTGGGCGCATAATAGCCGATCACCTGATAGCCCCAGGAGCCGTCAAAGGGATGCTCCATCACCGGCATCAATTCCACATGGGTATACCCCATTTTCTTTACATACGCAATCACCTTCGGCGCAATATCCCTGTAATTTGCGTAGTCCTCCCCCTCCCTGGGATCCACAAAGGAACCAAGATACATTTCGTATACGCTCACAGGCACATTGCCTGTCTGGAATTTTGCCCTGTTTTTGAGAAAGGCATCATCCTCCCAGACGAACCCATTCAGGTCAGCGATCACCGACGCCGTCTCCGGTCTTTTCTGGGCAGCGTTCCCGTAGGGATCCGCCTTCAGATAGGTGAGTCCCCCTTTCAGCTTAAGCTCAAATTTATAATTGTCCCCAGCCTTGGCATCCGGCACAAACAGCTCGAAAATTCCGGAATCCCAAAGCCTTCTCATCTGATGGACGCGGCCGTCCCACTGATTGAAATCCCCCACAACGCTGACGCGGAGAGCATTGGGCGCCCAGACCGCAAAATAAGTGCCCCTCTCTCCCTCATGCTCCATGGGATGCGCCCCCAGCTTTTCATAAATGGTATAATGAATGCCGTTTTTAAATTTTTCCGTATCGCTTTTTGTGATCACAGGACTATGCCTATAGGGGTCTTTTCGGGTGACACTGACACCGTTTCCATAGATAACCAGATATTGATATGCTTTAAGCTGCCTTTCGGGAAGCAGCACAGCAAAATAACCGTCCTCATCTGCTGTTTCCATGGCGATATCACAGCCCCCGGCCTCTTTTTCTTCTCCTGCCTGTTCTTCGTCCAGCTGGAGAAACACCTCCTTAGCCCCTGGGAAATATGCCTGTACCAGCGTCTGTCCCCCAGCCTTGTGAGGTCCTAACAATGCGTGCGGATTATCGCTCTCCGAATAAATGATCTCCTCTATTTTGGGCCAGTTCATCAATTTATATAATTTGTTTGTCATAAGAGTCTCCCTTCCCTTATCGAATTTCCAGATCATGCAAAAACAGGCCGCTTCTGAGCTTGGGCTCAAACCAAGTGGACTTGGGCGGCATAAGCCTTCCTGCGTCCGCCACCGCAAACAGCTCTTCTATGGAGGTGGGATACAGGGAAAAGGCCGCCTTCATGTCCGTATGCACTCTCCGCTCCAGCTCCCCAAGCCCTCTGATACCCCCTACAAAATCAATGCGTTTGTCGGTTTTCGGGTCCTGTATGCCCAAAATCGGTTCCAGCACATGGTTCTGCAGAATGGATACGTCCAATCCCGCCACCGCATCCTTGCTTTTTACAGTCTCCTTTGCCGTAAGCAGATACCAGTCTCCTTCCAGATACATGCCAAAGCTTCCTTTTTTGTCCGGCTTACAAGGAGTTTTCCCCCATTTTTTCACCGTAAAGCCTTCCTCCAGTTTTTTTAAGAAGTCTTCCGGCTCAAGACCATTCAAGTCCTTCACCACACGGTTGTAATCCAGAATGTGCAGCTCATCATCCGGAAAAAGCACGGAAAGGAAATAATTATACTCCTCCTGCCCCGTAAAATCCGGATGGGCCTGTCTGCGCATCTGCCCCACTCTCACCGCAGAAGCGCATCTGTGGTGTCCGTCCGCAATATACAGGCTGGGAATGGCAGCAAAGGTCTTTTTTATCTCCGCAATCTTCTTTTCCTCAGAAATCACCCATACTCTGTGAACGACCCCATCGGGGGCGGTGAAATCATACGCCGGTTCGCTTTCTTTTGCCGAAGCCACAATTTCCCTTAAGGTGTCGTTCGCCCGGTATGTAAGGAAAATAGGGCCTGTCTGCATATTGCAGGCATCCACATGGCAGATGCGGTCCTTCTCCTTTTCCGCTCTGGTATTCTCGTGCTTTTTGATCACTCCTGTGCTGTAATCGTCTATGGAAGCGCAGGCTACAATTCCGGTCTGTGATGCGCCATCCATAATCTGCTCGTACAGATAATAGCAAGGCGTCTCCTCCTGTACAAAACGCCCCTCCTGTATCTGGCTCCAAAGAAGCTCGGCGGCCCTTTTATATACCCTTGGGTCGCAGGTGTCCACCTCCGGGCCAAACCCGGTCTCCGCCCTGTCGATGGCCAGAAAAGAATCGGGATTCTTCTCCACCTCTCTGCAGGCTTCCTCTCTGTTGTACACATCATAGGGCAGCGCAGCTATCCTGCCTGCCAGGTCCGCCCTGGGACGGTATGCCCGAAAGGGCTTGATCTCAGCCATAGCTTCCATCCTCTTTTCTTAAAATTGTTTATTTTTATTTTATCAAATAAAACTATACATAACAAGCATCCGGTGCTAAAATGTTTCCAGGGAAGAAAATGCACGGCGAAAACCGCGCGGAAATGAGGAAAATATGACAGACGAGCATAGAAAAATATTAGAGAGAATCAACGCTTACGCAGAGGAGGTAATGGCCGATATTGATCCCCAGAAGGTGCAGGTTTCCGTTCAGCTGGACAAGCTGCGGCCCATCATGGAGACCATCGCCGCAGAAATGGAAATGAGTCTGGAGGATTTCTTTATTCTGTACATGGATATACAAAGCGAGGCCTCCTGTCTCTCCGATCAAAAGCTCAGGGATGAGCTGCGGGACTTGAACGAAGGCGACGGGGCCCCTCTTTTGTACCGTTGATGAAAGGCCGTCAGGCACAACTCTCTCAAAGAGCTGCCTGACGGCCTTTTTTGTTTACGCCTTAAGGCGCGCACTCAGCCTTTCACGATTCTCACTCTGAATACACCCTCCAGATTTTCCAGGGTATTTACAATTTCCTGAGTGGGTGCTGCCTCCACATCCAGCATGGTGTAAGCCACCTCTCCTCTGGATTTGTTGATCATATCACTGATATTGATCCCCTTATCTCCAAAGGCCGCCGTAAATTTCGTAATCATATTTGCAATATTCTTGTGGAAAATAGCCACTCTTCCCACCTTTGTGCACACGCCCATGTCGCAGGCAGGATAGTTCACGCTGTTTTTGATGTTTCCGTTTTCCAGATAATCCTTCAGCTCCTCCACAGCCATCTTTGCACAGTTGTCCTCGGATTCCTCCGTGCTTGCGCCCAGATGAGGAATCACAATACAGCCCTTCTTTCCTGCTGTGACCGTATTGGGGAAATCGGACACATACCTGTGTATTTTCCCGCTCTCAATGCCCTCCAGCACATCCTCTTCCTTTACAAGCAGGTCTCTGGCAAAATTCAAGATCACCACGCCATCCTTCATTTTGCTCATAGCTTCTTTGTCTATCATTCCTCTGGTGGAGTCCAGAAGGGGCACATGGATGGTAATGTAATCACACTGGGCGTAAATGTCATCCACGTTAAACACATGCTTCACGTCTCTGCTGAGATTCCAGGCAGCGTTTACAGACACATAAGGGTCATATCCATATACCTCCATGCCAAGATGAACGGCAGCGTTGGCCACCTTTACGCCGATGGCTCCAAGGCCGATAACACCCAGCTTTTTGCCTGATATCTCCGTCCCGGCAAAATGCTTTTTCTCCTTTTCCGCAGCCTTTGCAATATTCTCATCGTCCTTTGCCGATTTTACCCATTCGATGCCCCCAACCACATCTCTGGCCGCCAGAAGCATGCCTGCAAGCACAAGCTCCTTTACGCCGTTTGCATTTGCGCCGGGGGTATTAAATACCACGATGCCCTTTTCCGCACATTTATCAAGAGGGATGTTGTTGACGCCTGCGCCCGCCCTTGCCACTGCAAGGAGTCCTGCGGGCAGCTCCATGTCGTGCATGGACGCGCTTCTTACCAAAATACCCTGGGCGTCCTTTGCATCACTGCACAGCTCATACCCTTCCGTCAGATTCTGCAGACCCATCTGCGAAATAGGATTCAGACAATTAATATAAAACATTTTAACTCTCCTTTGCATTTTCCGCTTCAAATTTCTTCATAAACGCAACCAGCTTTTCCACGCCCTCGATAGGCATAGCGTTGTAGATGCTGGCGCGCATGCCGCCCACTGTCCTGTGTCCCTTTAGGTTTTCAAAGCCTGCAGCCTTGGCCTCTTTTACAAATTTAGCGTCCAGCTCTGCGTCGCCGGTCACGAAGGGCACATTCATCAGGGAGCGGTCCTCCTTGCGGACCGTGCCGTGAAAGAGACTGCTCTCATCCAGATAATCATAGAGGATTTTTGCCTTTCTTTCATTGTATTCCTTCATGGCTGCAAGGCCGCCTCTCTTTTTCAGCCACTTAAACACCTTGCCGCAGATATAGATGCCATATGCGGGAGGCGTGTTGTACAAAGACTGATTATCCGCATGAATTTTGTAGCGGAGCATGGTGGGAGTCCCAGGAAGCACATCCTCGGTGATCAAATCCTCTCTGATGATAACGATCACAACTCCCGCGGGGCCGATATTTTTCTGTACGCCGCCGTAAATCACGCCGTATTTTGTCACATCCACCGGCTCCGACAAAAAGCAGCTGGATACGTCCGCAACCAACGGCTTTCCCTTGGTATTCGGCAGCGTTTTAAATTTCGTTCCGTAAATGGTGTTGTTCTCACAAATATACACATAATCCGCATCCTCGCTGATGGGAAGATCGGAGCAGTCCGGTATGTAAGAAAAGGTCTTATCCTCTGAGGAGGCAATCTTGTTTGCCTTGCCGTAGATGCAGGCCTCCTGGTAGGCTTTTTTGGCCCATTGTCCCGTGACAATGTAGTCGGCTACCCGGTTTTTCATCAGATTCATGGGAATCATTGCAAACTGCTGGCTGGCTCCTCCCTGGAGAAAAAGCACCTTATAATTGTCGGGAATATTCATAAGCTCCCTCAAATCCGCTTCCGCTTCCTGGATAATGGTTTCAAACGCCTTGGAACGGTGGCTCATCTCCATCACAGACATTCCTGTGCCCTTATAATCCAGCATTTCATCAGCCGCTTCCCGCAGAACCTCTTCAGGCAGCACTGCGGGGCCCGCCGAAAAATTATACACTCTTGCCATTTGTAAAAGTCCTCCTCATTCTTATTTGACCATAGGTATAGAATAATCTTTCCTTCCACTTTAGTCAACTGCATTGTTAAAATATTTTCAATTTTTTGTATTTTTTAGTAAAACATCACCACAGGCGTCCCCGTCTCCACCATCTCATACAGCTCTGCCATCTTCTGAGAGGGCGTATTAATACACCCGTGTGAGCCGTTCTTTTTGTAAATTTCACCGCCAAATTCTGTTCTCCAGGAGGCGTCATGTATTCCAATCCCTCCTTTGACAGGCATCCAGTATTTCACAGGGGACGCATAGCCTTCCCCGCGCAGCACCCTGTTTCTCTGTTTGTTATATACATAATTCACACCCTCAGGCGTACCCCATTTTCTGCTGAGGTTCCCGGTGACCACCTCTGTCTCCAAAAGAAGCTCCCCCTCTTCGTAATAGTACATTTTCTGCTGGGTCATGTCGATTTCGATATAGGTATCTCCAATATCGTCCTTCCCCCGGTGCAGTCCCTGCCTTTTGTACGCAGGAATATGGACGCAGCTTTCCCCTGCAGGAATGCTCTCCATCAGATATTCCACCTCTGCCTTTTGATCTAACTGTGTGCCGTAGGTTCC
Source organism: Candidatus Acetatifactor stercoripullorum (assembly GCF_944382095.1). Taxonomy (NCBI): domain Bacteria; kingdom Bacillati; phylum Bacillota; class Clostridia; order Lachnospirales; family Lachnospiraceae; genus Acetatifactor; species Candidatus Acetatifactor stercoripullorum. Next base: position 9,632 of record NZ_CALWMU010000013.1, on the reverse strand, counting down.
TCCCTCTATGGTCACCACATCTCCCCTGGTGGAAAGAAAGCTCCTCTCCCCGCCATAGGTATCATATTCTCCGGCCAGCTCTTTTATGAAAGCCTCCACCTGCTCTTTTTCCATCACCAGCTCTCCCGATTCGTTAAGCACAGGAAGTCCATTTTCTGTCTTTAAAAAGCCTGCGGTGACGGACGCATCCAGCAAAATTTTTTCATCCCCCATATCATAGGTGATCTGGCAGTCCTGAAACTGCTCTATCTTTTTCCACAGCTTAAGTGTCTGTTCATCCTGCTCATCTTTCTTAAGCGCATAATAGCAGTCTGCGTCCCCCAGAGAAAGCTGGGTCTCTCCCTCTTTTATCACAGACAAAAGCGCCTGATACGCCTTTTGGGTATCCAGCCTGCTGCTTAAGCCGTCTATCAGCGTATAGCCCTCGTCTCTGCGTTCGATAGAAAGTCCGGGCTCTCTCTCAAGCTCCTGCCTGACAAAGGGCAGCTCCTGCCAGAGCTTTTCCAGCTTTTCTTCGTCAAAGGAAACCGCCGGGGCCAGAGTGTTTCTTTGTGCCGTGAAATATCCGGCCCACAGAAAGGAATTCTGCTCCTTTAAGGACTCCTCTAAAGACTCCGTGTAGTCCCCTTTGTAATCCGCCTGGGATAAATCCAGCAGATAGGATTGTCCCGTACTGTCCGTAATTGTAATAATCGGAGCCTCCGTAAAAGACAGAAGCTCCGAATTTACCTCCTCCACTGACTTGCCTGTGCAATAAACACCGTTAATCCAGGTATTTAAGCTGAATACCCCTCTGTAATAAAAGGCCAGAGCCAGATATCCAGAAACTGCGGCAAGCAATAGAATAACCATTACCAAAAAAATTCTTGTCCTTCGTTTCATTGCAGACTATTCCTTCAAATCGTCTCCGTCAAACACCTCTTCAATAGGAGCCCCCGCAGGAACCATAGGGAACACCTTGTCATCCTCCGGAATCATGCACTCGATCATAACCGGCGCATTCATGGCAATTGCCTTTTTGATGGCCGGCTCCACCTCCTCCTTTGTGGAAACACGGATAGCCGCACAGCCAAGTCCCTCGGCAACCTTGCAGAAATCTACTTTGTCATTTAAAACAGTCTGGGAATAACGCTTCCCATAGAAAAGAGTCTGCCACTGGCGAACCATGCCCAAAACATGATTGTTGATCACCACCTGGATGATGGGAATCTGATATCTGCTGGCGGTGGCAAGCTCATTCATATTCATCCGGAAGCATCCGTCTCCCGCAATGTTAATACATATCTTATCAGGCCGCCCCACCTTTGCGCCGATACAAGCTCCCAGGCCGTAGCCCATGGTGCCAAGGCCGCCGGAGGACAAAAAGGTTCTGGGCTTAGTAAATTTGTAGTACTGAGCCGCCCACATCTGATGCTGTCCTACATCCGTGGTAATGATAGCGTCTCCCCCTGTAATCCGGTCGATTTCTTCAATCACATAGGGACAGGACAGTTTTTCCTTGTCATATTTTAAAGGATACTTCTCCTTCATCTCCTGGATGGCATTCATCCATTCCTCGTGGTTTTGCTGCACCAGCTTCTTGTTCAGCCGGGAAAGCACCTCCTTTAAATCTCCCACCAGACAGGCATTTACACGAATGTTTTTGTTGATTTCCGCCGGGTCGATATCAATTTGTATGATTTTCGCATTCTCGGCAAAGCGCTTGGGATTTCCGATCACTCTGTCCGAAAATCTCGCTCCCAGGGCAATCAAAAGATCGCACTGGCTGACACCCAGGTTAGAAGTCTTTGTGCCGTGCATACCGATCATGCCTGTGTAGCGTCTGCTTCTGCCGTCAAAAGCCCCCTTGGCCATCAGGGTATCGCAGACAGGCGCGTCGATCAGCTCCGCAAACTCCGCCACCTCCTTGGAGGCTCCGGACAAAACAGCTCCGCCGCCCAGATAAATATACGGCTTTTCTGCCTTATTGATATAATCCGCAATCCGGTCCAAATCCTCCTCGCTGTAGGAAGGCGCAGACTCCTTCGTCTGAGGCTTTGCAGGAACATACTCGCAGACCGCCGCTGTCACATCCTTTGTGATATCCACCAGGACAGGACCCGGCCGCCCGCTTTTTGCAATAGAAAAAGCCTTGCGGATGGTATCCGCCAGAATTTCAACATTCTTCACAATAAAGCCATGCTTTGTGATAGGCATGGTAACTCCCGCGATATCCACCTCCTGGAAGCTGTCCTTCCCCAGCATGGGAAGGTTCACATTGGCAGTGATGGCAACCATGGGCACGGAATCCATATACGCGGTGGCAATGCCGGTTACCAGATTGGTGGCTCCCGGACCGCTGGTGGCAAGACATACTCCTACCTTTCCCGTTGCTCTGGCATAGCCGTCGGCGGCATGAGCCGCTCCCTGCTCGTGAGAAGTCAATATGTGTGTAATTTCATCACTGTGCTGATACAGTGCGTCATAAATATTCAGAATAGAGCCTCCAGGATACCCGAAAACGGTATCCACTCCCTGCTCCTTTAAACACTCTACAACAATTTCCGAACCATTTAACTGCATTTGTCAAAATCCTCCCTGGGCTTTCTCATCACACGCTTATTTTCTGGAAGGCACTTCCAGCACGGCCCCTTTGTTGCCGCTGGTTACAAGCTCCCTGTATCTGGAAAGATATCCCGTTGTCACCTTGGGCTCTCTTGGCTGCCATTTCTTTCTTCTTTCCGCCAGCTCTTCCTCGGATACCAGCACATCCAGTCTGTTCTCCGGTATATTGATGCTGATGATATCGCCCTCTTCCACCAGGGCAATGGGGCCGCCCACAGCAGCCTCCGGGGAAACGTGGCCGATAGAAGCGCCTCTGGATGCACCGGAAAAACGGCCGTCGGTTATCAGGGCCACACTGGAACCCAGACCCATTCCCGCAATCGCCGAGGTGGGATTTAACATCTCCCGCATTCCCGGGCCGCCCTTAGGGCCCTCATAACGAATCACCACCACATCTCCTGCCACGATTTTACCGGATTTGATGGCTTCGATTGCATCCTCCTCACAGTCAAACACCCTGGCCGGGCCCTGATGCACAAGCATCTCAGGCGCCACCGCAGAACGCTTCACCACACCGCTGTCCGGCGCAAGATTTCCCTTTAAGATAGCGATGCCTCCGGTCTCGGAATAGGGATTTTCGATGGGACGAATCACCTCCGGATTCTTGTTGACGCAGCCCTTTATATTTTCACCGATCGTCCGGCCTGTAACAGTCATGCAGTCCAGATGCAGCAGATTCTTCTTGGTCAGCTCATTCATTACCGCATAAACGCCCCCGGCCTCGTTTAAGTCCTCTATGTAGGTAGGGCCTGCCGGAGCCAGATGACACAGATTAGGAGTTTTGGCCGACAGCTCATTTGCGATATCCAGATTCAGCTCCACGCCCGCCTCCCTGGCAATAGCAGGCAGATGCAGCATGGAATTAGTGGAACAGCCAAGGGCCATGTCCACCGTCAGCGCATTCAGGAAGGCATCCTTGGTCATAATATCCCTGGGCTTGATATCTTTTCTTACAAGCTCCATAATCTGCATGCCCGCATGCTTTGCCAGACGGATACGCTCTGAAAACACCGCCGGAATCGTACCGTTGCCCTTAAGTCCCATGCCGATGGCTTCTGTCAGACAGTTCATGGAATTGGCGGTATACATGCCGGAGCAGGAGCCGCAGGTAGGACACACCTTCTCCTCAAATTCAGACAGCTCCTCCAGGGTCATGGTTCCCGCAGCCACGCTTCCCACCGCTTCGAACATGGAGGACAGACTTCTCTTTTGTCCGTGCACCCGTCCCGCCAGCATAGGGCCGCCGGAGACAAAGATTGTGGGGATGTTCAGTCTTGCCGCCGCCATCAGAAGTCCGGGCACATTCTTGTCACAGTTGGGCACACACACCAGTCCGTCAAAGCCGTGGGCCATGGCCATACATTCCGTGCTGTCCGCGATCAAATCTCTGGTCACAAGAGAATATTTCATTCCCACATGTCCCATGGAAATGCCGTCGCACACTGCAATGGCCGGGAACACCACAGGCATTCCTCCCGCCATGGCAACTCCTATCTTCACAGCCTCCACAATTTTGTCAAGATTCATATGGCCGGGTACAATTTCATTGTAAGAGCTCACAATGCCGATCATGGGCCGGCTGCGCTCCTCCTCCGTGTAACCCAGCGCGTTGAATAAGCTTCTATGGGGCGCCTGTGCGGTGCCTGTCTTTACGGAATCGCTTCTCATCTTTCTATCCTCCACTTTTCTTATCTATTTCCTTCTATTACCTCTATTGCCAATTTTACTGCCTGTTCCCTTAAAATGTCACCGGATGCGCTCTGCTAAAAGGTCTCCCATCTCACTGCAGCTTGTAAGGGTCATGCCCTGGGACATAATATCCTGCGTGCGGTATCCTTCCGAAAGCACCTGTTTTACGGCGTTCTCTATGGCCTGGGCCTCTTTGTCCAGATTAAAGCTGTAGCGCAGCATCATTGCAGCGCTGAGTATGGTTGCGATGGGATTTGCAATATTTTTTCCCGCAATGTCCGGCGCAGAGCCGTGGCTGGGCTCATAAAGTCCGAAGCTGCTGTCGTTTAAGCTTGCGCTCGCCAGCATGCCGATGGAGCCGGTAACCATGCTGGCCTCATCGGAAAGAATATCGCCAAACATATTCTCCGTCAAAATCACGTCAAACTGAGCGGGATTTTTTACAAGCTGCATGGCGCAGTTGTCCACCAGCATATGCTCCAGGGTTACATCCGGATAATCCTCTGCCACCTCTTTGGTCACGCTTCTCCAAAGCCTGGAGGAATCCAATACATTGGCCTTGTCCACGCTGGTCACCTTTTTACGGCGCTTTCTGGCAATCTCAAAGCCCTTTACCGCAATACGCCTTATTTCGTTCTCATCGTAGGTCAGGGTGTCAATGGCCTTTCGGATGCCGTTTTCCTCTATGGTCTTTCTCTCACCGAAATAAAGACCTCCTGTCAGCTCCCGCACAATCACCATGTCAAATCCTGCGCTGCTGATCTCCTCCTTTAGGGGACAGGCCCCTGCCAGCTCTTCATACAGCACCGCCGGGCGCAGGTTTGCAAAAAGGTTCAGCGATTTTCGCAGGGCCAAAAGCCCAGCCTCCGGCCTTCTGTCAGGGGGAAGCTGATACCAGGGTGAAGTGGTGGTATCTCCTCCGATGGAACCCATGAGCACCGCATCTGCCGCCTTGGCGTCCGCAACAGCCTCTTCTGTCAGGGGCACTCCATGGACGTCGATGGACGCCCCTCCCATCAAAATATCCTGAAACAAAATCTTATGGCCGTAAACATCAGCCGTCTTTTCCAGAATTTTTTTAGCTTCTCTTATAATCTCCGGTCCTATGCCATCCCCGGGAATGCAGACAATATGTAATTCCATAGTTTCCCTCATTTCTGCGCCGCCCTCTGCGCATTTTTTTCCATTTTAACATAAAAGCAGCGCCTGAACAATGAGGCACTGCCTTTGCTTCTCCAGATATCTTCTTAATTTTCACCGGGCTTCTCTACGCGGCTGATTGCTGATTTCTCCATGGGGATACGGCAGTTCTTATTATTACCAAATTCAACGATTACAGTGTCGTCCGTAATATCAATGACAATGCCGTAAAAGCCCGATGTAGTCAGCACGCAGTCTCCCGTCTCCAGCGATGCAAGCATGGACGCAAGCCTTTTGCGCTCCTTTTTCTGGGGCCTCATAAAGAAGAAATACATTGCGCCGATCAGCACTGCATAAACAAGCAGTATTCCGATAAAGCTCACCGTGCTTCCAGCTGCACTGGCCGCCGCATCATCTGTTAACAATATTCCCATTGCTCCTCCATTCCGACGTTTTCCGCCTGTAAAAGTACTTCAAGTAATAATCATACACAAAATTTCTCACAGGGGCAAGTAGTTTTATAAAAATTTTACTCCTGATGCGTGGACATGCGCTCTAATTTTTCCTTTTTGTACTGTGCAAACCGGTTTTCATCCAAAGCGGCTCTGATTTCCTCCATCATAGTATTATAAAAATAGAGGTTGTGCAGCACACACAGACGCATTCCCAGCATCTCCTTTGCCTTCAGCAGATGTCTGATGTAGGCTCTTGAATACCGGCGGCAGGCCGGACAGCCGCAGCCCTCCTCTATAGGTCTGTCATCCAGCTCATACTTTGCATTAAAAAGATTGATTTTTCCATGGTTCGTATACAAATGACCATGGCGGCCGTTTCTGGTGGGATACACACAGTCAAAAAAGTCGATGCCTCTCTCCACTCCCTCCAAAATATTGGCCGGGGTTCCCACTCCCATCAGATACGTAGGTTTATGATCCGGCAGATAGGGCACTACCTCCTCCAGAATATTGTACATTTCCTGATGGGTCTCTCCCACCGCAAGGCCGCCCACCGCATAGCCGTCCAGCTCCATTTCCGAAATCCGCTTTGCGTGCTCGATCCTGATATCCGGATAGACCGCTCCCTGGTTGATGCCAAACAAAAGCTGATTTGGATTGAGGGTATCCTCCAGAGCATTCAGCCTTTTCATTTCCTCCTTACAGCGGGCAAGCCACCTTGCCGTGCGGTCCACAGAGGCCTGCACGTAGCCTCTCTCCGCCTTGCTGGGAGGGCACTCGTCAAAGGCCATGGCGATGGTGGATGCCAGATTGGACTGTATCTGCATGCTTTCCTCCGGTCCCATGAAAATCTTTCTGCCATCTATATGGGAATGAAAATAGACACCCTCCTCCTTGATTTTTCGCAGACCTGCCAGGGAAAACACCTGAAAGCCTCCGGAATCTGTCAAAATAGGCTTGTCCCAGGACATAAATTTGTGGAGGCCGCCCAGCTGCCTGATAATCCGGTCCCCGGGTCTTACATGAAGATGATAGGTGTTTGACAATTCCACCTGGGTTTTGATCTCCTCCAGATCCTGTGTGGACACCGCCCCCTTGATAGCCGCAACGGTGCCCACATTCATAAATACAGGCGTCTCTATGACGCCGTGCACCGTTTTAAGCCGGGCGCGTTTTGCCCGTCCCTCCTTCTTGATCAATTCATACATTATCTAAATATTCCTCCCAAAATTCTTCCAGTGTGATGCCCTGTTTTGTGATCACCTCCGCCGCCTTCACTCCTACATAGCGGAAATGCCAGGGCTCATATTCAATTCCCGTGATGTATTCTTTCCCCTTTGGATAACGAAGGATAAAGCCGAATCTGCAGCTGTTTTCCGCAAGCCATTTTCCGGCCTCAGTGTCCCCGAAGCCTTCATCCAGGGACATATAGGTGCTGCAGACAATATCCAGAGCCAGTCCGATCTGGTGCTCGCTGGCCCCGGGCACGGTCACCGCCTGGCTGGAAAGCTGATACGCCTCCATATAGGACATTCCTTTGTTCATATACCGCTCAATTTTGCGGTTAAAAAGCATTTTCTGATACTCCAGGTCACGGTAAGGGGAACAGATCATCAAATCCACCCCGTCCTCCTCGGCCGCCTGGAGCATATCCAGCAGATCATCTATGATTCGTTCATCGCACTGCATGCTTCCCTTAATGGTGCCCAGGGTGAAGGTATAGTCCTCCGGAATGGAGTGCTGCTTGTTGATCAAAACAAGCCGCCAGTCATCCTTTGAAAACACATACTCCTGTTCCTCATCCGGCTGGGTTTTTCCGCCGCCTTGCGTGCTGTGGTTCTGCGCATCCGAAGAAAGGCTGTTCCGCTGCGGAGTGGCCTCCAATATTTCAGATGCCTGATATTTATCCCCAATACTCATCCCATGGGAAATTTCCAGCTGCTCATTTCCCTCCAGTACATCCTCGTCCTCTAAAATCTCCATATCCTCCAGATTGATCTGCGTCTCCTTCGCAAGAGACACTGTCCGGGAGGTCTGCCCTTCTCCGTTTGGGCTGTCAAAGCCCGTTTCCCCTGCAGAGATAAACAAGGGAAAGGAAAAGCTGCTGTATACGGCAAACAGCAGAAAGGACATACACACCATCCCCAGGCGCTTTCCATTGTCCCGAAAATAGCCGGCCACATGAACCGCCAGCCTCCAAAAAGCAATACCGGGAAGCACCAGCATCCGGCAAAAGCGGTTTCTTCTGCCAAACCTCACTACCGCTCTATGAAATTTTGTGTTTTTTTTATCCCTCATTGGTAATCAGCCTTTTTTCAAACATCTTTTTATGATAATATCATACTTTTTCCTCATATGCACCCTTTTTCTCCAAAAAAGTTGCGTTTTCCCATCCTGTTGGCTATAATGTGGATTACAGTTTAAAATTCATTTCTGGAGGGAACCATATGGCAGGGTCAACTTTTGGAACCATATTTAAAATCACCACCTGGGGCGAATCCCACGGCAAGGCCTTAGGCGTAGTCATAGACGGCTGTCCTGCCGGGCTTTCTTTGTGTGAAGAGGATATTCAATCCTATCTGGACCGCAGGAAGCCGGGTGCAACCAGCATCTCCACTCCCAGAAAGGAAGCGGATCAGGTAGAAATTCTCTCCGGCGTCTTTGAGGGGCGCACCACCGGAACTCCTATCATGCTTATGGTGCGCAATACCTCCCAGATTTCAAGGGATTACAGTGAAATAGCCTCCTATTACCGTCCCGGACATGCGGACTATACCTTCGATCAAAAGTACGGCTTTAGGGATTACAGAGGGGGCGGACGCTCCTCCGGCAGGGAAACAGCAGGCCGCGTGGCCGCCGGAGCTATTGCCTGCAAAATATTAAAGCAGCTGGGGATTACCGTTTTTGCCTACACGCGCTCCATTGGACCAGTGGAAGCTGATCTTACCCGCTTTGACAGAAAGGCCGCCCGAAACACCGCCACAGCCATGCCGGATTACCAGGCGGACAAAGAAGCCACAGCCTTTTTGGAGGAAACCAAACGGCATACGGACTCTGCAGGAGGCTGTATGGAATGTATTGTAGAGGGCGTTCCCGCCGGAATTGGAGATCCTGTGTTTGAAAAGCTGGACGCCAGTCTTGCAAAAGCCATTATGTCCATAGGAGCGGTAAAAGCCGTAGAGATTGGGGACGGATGCAGCGTATCCGCAAAAAACGGCAGTCAAAATAACGACGCCTTTCGCATGAAGGACGGCCATGTGGTCAAGGCCACCAACCATGCCGGGGGAATTCTGGGCGGCATCAGCGACGGCGATACCATCCTGGTCAGAGCCTGGGTAAAGCCCACGCCTTCCATTTTCAGCAGTCAGCAGACAGTGAACAAAGCCGGGGAAGAGATCGATATCCAGATTAAAGGGCGCCACGACCCCGTTATCGTTCCCAGAGCGGTGGTGGTCATGGAATGTATGACCGCTCTCGTAATTCTGGACGCCATGATGGTAAATATGTCTGCCAGAATGGACTCCCTGGATAAATTTTATGGAAGGCATCCAGAATAAGCAGATTTAAAAATGCGGATTTTCCCTTTTCAAAAGAGGTTATCCCATGATAGGTGATTGTGAAACTCGCTCCATGGCATCAAAAACTGGGCGTAATAACCAAAATAAGAGTGACTAGTACATCGAATAAAAATTAACTGACACAAATATCATTAGATTTTACGCCAGCCTCTACAGCTTCAGTTAC